>JAGOFF010000104.1 GCA_017997315.1 Clostridia bacterium | reverse complement strand
ATCGGAGCGATCCTCCCGGTCCATGAATTTCTCGTTTCCTTTCGCCAGGATCAGAACGATGTCACCGGACTGCGCCTCCTTGAGCGCCTGCCGGATCGCGGCCTCCCGGTCCGGAATGAAGGAGGTCTCCGCACGGGTTATGCCGCTGCGGATGCTCTCCGCGATGCGGGACGGATCCTCGTTGCGGCAGTCCTCTTCGGTCAAAATGATCCGGTCGCACGACGCATCCGCGATCTCTCCGAGCAGGGGGCGCTTTTCGGTGTCCCGCTTCCCGGCGGATCCGAATACTGCAAGGATGCGGCCGCCGTTCCGGATGGCCCGCGCATACTCGAAGATCTTTTCGAATCCGTCCGGTGTGTGTGCGTAATCGACGATGACATGGAACGGCTGTCCCTGGTCGATCCGCTCGATCCGGCCTTCCACCTGGGACAGGTTCCGGACCAGAGGGATCAAGCGCTCGAGCGGGATCCCCGTTTCGTGGATGGCGGCCAGCACGGCCAGGAGGTTTGAGACATTGAACGCGGCGGACAGATTGGTTTCCACCGCATGCTCCGTACCCGCATGCAGCAGCCGGAACCGGCTGCCCGTAGGCATCAGGTCCAGACCGCGGACCTCATAGTCCGCCTTGGTTCCGAGGCTGTATGTGACGACGCGGGCGCGGGTCGCTGCAGCGAGGGCGGCGCAGGAGGGATCATCCGCGTTGAGGACCGCGACAGCATCCGGCTTGAGCATCCGGAACAGCATGGCCTTGGCCTCCAGATACTCCTCCATCGTGTGGTGGTAGTCAAGGTGTTCGTGCGTCAGATTGGTCATGATGGCGACATCGAAATCGATACTGTCCACGCGGCGCTGAACAAGACCGTGCGAGGAAACTTCCATGGCGACCGCGCCAAGCCCGTCGGTCAGCATGTCATGCAGGATGCGATGCAGCCGTATGCAGTCCGGCGTGGTGTGCGGCTGGTTGTCCGGCGCATGGTTGTACTGGTTGGCGATGGTGCCGATATAGCCGGTCGGACAGACTGCGGAGTAAAGCTCGCGGAGGACGGTGGCGACGGTCGTCTTTCCGTTGGTGCCCGTCACACCGAACACCGTCATCCGTCGGGACGGGTGTCCGTAAAAGGCGGATGCGGCGGTATTGAGCGCAGCCGTCACATCGTCGGTCCGAAGGTAGAAGGTTCCGTCCCGCCGGTCATCGAGCGGGCTGGAGTGCACGATGCACACCGCACCGCGGTCCGCCGCACCGGATGCGAACCGGTGACCGTCGACCGTGGCGCCGGTGACGCAGAAGAAAACGGATCCCGGCTCCACCAACCGGGAATCCGTAGCGAGTGAAGCCACTTGGATGTCGGGACCTGTCCCGAAGAGTTCTCGGATCGTCATGCTGGAGTACCCTCCTTGTCGCCATCCATTATAATGGAAGAAACCGCTGGCCGGCACGGACACCGGGTTGCCCGCGGCACCGTGGTACCGGCGGCGGCCGATCGGCAGAGAGGGAGGACAAGCGTCTTGAAGAAAACCATGCAGTCCTTTGCGGCGGTGTTGCTGTGTCTGGCGGCCTGCCTCGCCGTCACCGGATGCCGTGCCGCCGGTACGCCGACCGAACCGTCCGGGATTCCGACGGTTTCCTGGACAGCGTCCGCCACGCCGGTTCCGACCCCCGCCGCAACCACCGCTGTTCCTACCGTAACGCCGCTCCCCACACCAATCCCGACGCCAACGCCTCCGCCCCCGGCGGAAGCGGTGATCTACGGCGCCGGGGACGTGCTTCTGCACGATACTTTTTTCAACTATCCCCCGGATGCGGAGGGGCATTATGACTATTCGGAGTGCTTCACCTTCCTTGATGGAATACTGGACGACGGATACGCGGTCGCGGATTACGAAGGGACTCTCGGAGGAGGAGCCTTTTCGGGGTTTCCCCGGTTCAGCGGCCCGGATGATATCGTCCCGGCGCTGTGGAACGCCGGGTTCCGCATGATGACCACCGCGAACAACCATACGATCGACACGGGACTGGAAGGCGTTCAGAGAACGGCGAAGGTGTTCCGGGATTTCGGATTCGAAACGATCGGAACCCGTCCGGATACCGCTTCGGAATCTTTCTCCATCGTGGAGGTCAACGGGATCCGGATCGGGTTTGCCGGATTCACCTTCGAGACCCCGGGTACAGACGCGGAGTACGCCGAGGGAATACGGGCGCTCAACGCGATTCCGATGCCCGACGGCGCGGCCGAACTCATCGACTCGTTCAATCCGTACCGCACCGACCTGTACGAACGTGACCGCCAGGAGATGTTCGCCCGTGCGGCGCTGCTGCGGGAGCACGGAGCGGAAGCGGTGGTCTTTTTCATTCATTGGGGTGAAGACTACAGCTGGACGGACGATCTGGATCCGGCGGCGTATGCGCATCTGGAAACGACGCGCCTGGTGCCCTCCCCCTATGTGGAAGAACTTGCCCGCGACCTGGCGGATTGCGGGGTGGACGTCATCGTCGGCGATCACCCCCATCTGGTCCACGGGATCGGGGTCATCGAGTCTGCGGTGACGGGGCGTTCCACGCTGGTGTACTACTCGACCGGAAACATGCTGTCCGGCATGGACGGCAGTGTCCACAATGCACGATATCGGGACGGAATCCTGGCCAGGGTGACGATCCGGAGGGATAGTCTGGGAGTGACGACGGTCGCTTCCGGCGAGTATATCCCGATTTACTGCAATCGTTGGCTTACCGGGGAGCGTCGGCATTATCAGGTTGTGCCGGTACGCCGCGGCCTCGTCGATCCGGAATCCTTCAATGCAACCGGAGCCCAGCTCGAAAACTCGCTGTCCAATACGCTATCGGTTCTGTCCGGCTGCACCGGTACGGAATCCCTGCCGGTGTCCGAGGCGCAACCATGACGGACAGGATGGGATGACCGGGATGAACCGTATAAAAACCCGAGAGCGGCTGGATCGGTTCGGAATCAAGCCCAACCGGCGGCTGGGCCAGAATTTTCTGATCGACGAGAACATAGCCGCCGACATCGCCGCATTGTGCACGGCGGGAACCGGAGATCTGGTGGTCGAGATCGGGCCCGGCCTGGGCGCGCTGACGATCCGCCTGGCGGAACGCGCGGGCCGGGTACTGACCGTGGAGATCGACCGCGCCCTGATTCCCGCTCTTCGCGAGACGCTGCAGGGGGTGGACAACGTTACGCTGGTCCGCGCGGACTTCATGGAATTCGATCTGGCGGAAGGAATTGCCGCGGCGGTGCCGGAACTGCCCGGTTTCCGGATCCACGTCGCGGCGAACGTGCCGTACTACATCACGACGCCCATCCTGCGGAAACTGTTGATCTGCCTCCCGGAGTGCAGCTCCATGGTCTTTCTGCTTCAAAAGGAGGCGGCGGCGCGCCTGACCGCACCACCGGGAAGCGGTTCGTACGGTCCTGTGGCGGTCTGTCTGGAAGCCTTTTTCAATGTGCGGAGCGCGTTCCGTGTTCCTCCCCATGCATTCCATCCGCAGCCTGGCGTCGATTCCATGGTCGTCCAGGCGGTCCGCAAGCCCGCCGCATCCTTGCCGGAGGGGCTGAATCCGTCCGACCTGCTGACGTTGGCCGACGCCGCGTTTGCACATCGCCGAAAAAGGCTGTACAACTCCCTGGCCGCTTCGGGATACCTGGATGAGCGCCGGATTGCGGACTGGAACCGGATCGAGGCGGCTCTCGGCATGCCGGACGCGCTTCGCGCGGAGGAAATGACGGCGGAGGACTTTGTCCGCCTGTACCATGCATTGGAGCACTCCGGCGACGGCCGTTGACGCGGGGTTTCCGTACATCCGTGTATTATAATGTGGAGTGACGGCAACCGCGGCGGGCGGAGACGCCAAAACAGCCGGGAGAGGTCGCGAGATGGGAGATAAAGTGCGTAAAATCACGGTTCGAATTGCCGATGTCACCTATACGCTGGTTTCCTCGGAGTCGGATACGATGATCGAGCGGGCGGTCGACGCGGCGGAGCGCCTCGTTGACAACGTCCGTGCGGCGAATCCGTCCCTGAGCCTGTCCGCAAGTACCGTCCTGGCACTGGTCAACGCGACTGCGGAACGGGAGAGGATCGCAGCCGAGCTCGCGGCGGCGTCAGCCGTATCGACGGAAGCCGACGCGAAGCAGGCCTCGCTCCGCAGGGAGATCGCCGGACTCCGGGAACAGAATGCGATCCTGCTGCAGGAAATCCGCCGCTCGAGGGTGTCTGCGCAGGATTCTCCGGCTCCGGGTTCCGCAGGTCCGACCGCTGTCCCCGGATCCGCGGAGCCGGCACCCATGCCGTCGGAGAATGCCCCGACAGTGGTGGAGCCATCCCTGTCGGTTCCATCGGCGGAACGTCACACGACCGGCAACATCACGTTTGTCCTGGACCCGCGGATCCTGGAAGACGATCCCCGGAATACAGCCGCGGAGCAGCGGCCCGCATCCGATGGGGAGGACACGCAGCGGTCCGACGAGATTCCGCCGGCAAGGGAGGCCTCTCCCGGTGCGGAACCGGATCCGATCCGCGAGAAGCCGCGCGGGTTCATCCAGGCCGGGATCGAGGACCTGATCCGGGATGAGTAGCCCCGTCGCTCCACAGGAAATCCTTCCATGCTCCGGACCGCCGCAACGGAGCCGGGTCGAGCTCCTGGCTCCGGCAGGAGACATGGATACACTCCGTATCGCCGTGAAAAACGGAGCGGACGCGGTATACTTCGGAGCCCGCTCTTTCAATGCACGCGCAAAGGCATCCAACTTCGACGATGATCAGCTTGCGGAAGCGGTCGATTTTCTGCATGCGCATTCCGCCCGGGCCTATCTGGCGATCAACACGCTGATTGCCGACACCGAGATGGATGCCGCGCTCCGGCTGGCGGAATCCGCATACCGGATCGGTGCGGATGCATTGATCCTGCAGGATGTCGGGCTGCTCGACGGAATCCGCAGGCGCATGCCCGGGATCCGGCTGTTCGCGAGCACACAGATGTCGATCGGAAACGAGCCCGGGATTCTGGCCGCCCGGGATCTCGGGATTTCCCGCGTGATCCTTCCGCGGGAACTGACGATGGGAGAGGTCCGCGCACTGACGGCGTACGCTGCCGGGATCGGCGTGGAAACCGAAGTGTTTATCCACGGCGCGCTGTGCGTCTGTTTCTCCGGACAATGCCTCATGAGTGCGTTGCAGGGGGGAAGAAGCGCCAACCGTGGAGCCTGTGCGCAGCCCTGCCGCCTCTCCTACCGTCTGGAAAACGGCGATCGGGAGTCCGTGGAGACAGGCAGTCAGCCCCGGATGTCCCTCAAGGATCAAAGCCTGTACCGTCATGTGCAGGCGTTGGTCGACACGGGAGTGTCCTCGTTCAAGATCGAGGGCAGACTGCGTTCCCCCGGTTATGTCGGAACGGCGGTCGCCGTCTACCGAAGGGCGCTGGACGGGACGCCGGAGCCTGAGGACGGACAGCGGCTCCTTCAGGCGTTCAACCGCGGCGGGTCGTTCACCGATGATTTCCTGACGGACCGGAGGGGTCCCGGAACACGCTCCGGCGTACGTCCGGGGAGTCATGGCGTCCGGATCGGCGCAGTGGAAGCCGTCCGGGCGGACGCCGGCATTCTGGAGATCCTCCGCGACAAGCCGTCGGACGGAGTCCGGCCGGTTCCGGCCCGCGGCGATGTCCTCGCGGTGCGCAGGGTACTGGAAGACGTGGCGAGCGCTCCGGCCGGCATCGTGGAAGTCCTCCCGTCAGGCTTCCGCATCAAGGGTTTTCATCCGGACATCCTGCGGTCGATCCGCACCGGCGACATCCTGTACCGGATGACCGATGCCGCTGCGGAAAGGGAGGCCGCCGCGGCGGACCGCAGAAAGACCGCCGCGTCGCTGCGTCTGGAAACTTCGGAGTCCGGAATCCGGCTGACCGCTCAATGCGTTACACCGGACGGCACGGAAATTTCCGCCTCAACCGCCCGTCCGGCTGAAACGGTGCCGCCGCTGCCTGCATCCCGGGTAACCGCCCAGCTGTCCAAATCCGGACAGACTCCGTTCCGGATCCTGTGCGTGTCGCTGGACGGTCCGGAACCCCGTGCCGGCGTCGCGACGCTCAATGCGATGCGCCGGGAAGTGCTGGATCAGCTGCTGGATTCCCTGAGCGGATCCTATCGGAGAACAATCCCCAGTGAGACCCCGGCCGGCGTCACGGCCGCATCCGCAGCCGTCCACCGGCAGAACGCCCCGGAAGATCCTGGGGACCGGATGTCCGGCCCCCGGATCACCGTGTTTTTCTGGACCTGGCCGCAGGACGGCCATCCGGCCTGCGGAGCGGACGACTACCTGTTTCCCGCGCGGGAACTGCTTTCCGGCTCAGGGCGTGAAGCCAGGGAAGCCCGGATCCGGGCATTGAAGGAAGCGGAACCGGGATGCCGTGTGCATGCGGTCCTCCCCCCCGGATTGAACGGCCCGGATCTGACGGATGTGCTGGACCGGCTGGAGTCCCTCCGGGAGATCGGGTTGGCCGGCATCCGGTCCCGAACCCTCGATATCCACCGGATCGCCACCGGACTGCGGAGGGGGCTGGAGCCAGGCGGAAACACTTACAATGCCGCGGCTTTCCGCTGCCATGCCGATGCGGGGATGGAGAGCGTCGCCTTGTCGCATGAAGCGGGCGTCACCGAGGCGGCGGACATGCTGGAAGCGGCGTCCCCGCTCTGTGCAGCCGAGATCCCGGTGTATGGCCGGATCGGCGTGATGTACAGCCACAGCTGCCCGGTCGGCAAGAACGCGTGCACGGATCCGGCCGCTTCAGGGATATGCCTTGGAGGTTCCTACAGCCTGCGGGACGATCGCGGACGATGGTATCCCGTCGTGTGCCATCCTGGCAAGTGTACGGTCGATATCCTGTCCGCGCGTACGGAAACCCGTATCGAGTGGCTGGAACGCTTCGGACTCCTGCAGCGGCAAGCCGCGCAGGGGAACGCGGCCGGCGTCGTCTGGCGTCTGGCGTTTTACAACGAAACGAAAGAGGAACGGAACAAGCTGGTCGCATTCCTGCGTACCGCGCTTCAGTGGAATGCGGTACCGGAGGATCTGAACCATTTACGCGACCTCATGAAAACGCTGTCAGAGAAATAGATCTATACCGTCAGGAAGGGAAGACATCATGACAACGAATCCGGATCTGTCCGTCCCGATCACCATCGAATGCTGCCGAACGCACGCGGTATTACCCGAATACGCGCATCCAGGAGACGCGGGCATGGACCTCCGTGCGGCGGAGGAAACGCTGGTCGCACCCGGACAGACGGTCGCGGTACCGACCGGCATCCGGGTCGCCATTCCGGTCGGATACGAGATCCAGATCCGTCCCCGGAGCGGATTGTCGCTGCATACCCCGCTGCGGATACCAAACAGCCCGGGAACGATCGACTCCGGATTCCGGGATGAGATACGGGTGATTCTGTCCAACACCAGCGATCCCGCACAGGCGGCCGCCGAGCCGGAACCGCTGACACCCGACTCCAAAGGGAACCGTCACGGAACCTACCGCATCCGTATCGGCGACCGGATCGCACAGATGGTTCTGGCGCGGGTGGAGACCATCCGATGGCAGCAGGGAGAATCGGTGGCGGATGTCGGATCCGACCGGGGAGGCGGCTTCGGACACTCCGGAATCCGTTGATCCGCGCGCTCTACCCCTGCTTCGAGTCCCGGTCGGCGTACCGGCGCAGAAAGTCACCCAACCGGGCGGTGTAACCTGCGGGATCCGAATCGAACGCCTCCAGATAACCGGCCCCGACGGGTTGATAGGTCATGGTGCTGTCCGGATGCAGCCGCATGCGCTCGCCGAGGAGCACGGCTGCGCCGGCCGTCGCGGATG
>JAGOFF010000103.1 GCA_017997315.1 Clostridia bacterium | reverse complement strand
GGGCAGGATCTCCTCGAGCCGGTGTTCCGCGACGACGATGGTGGTGCCCAGTTCGCGGTGGATCCGCTCCAGCAGGCGGATGAACTCATTGGCGGCGATGGGGTCCAACTGCGCGGTCGGCTCGTCCAGCACCAGCAGTCCGGGCTGCATGGCCATGACCGAGGCGAGCGCGAGGGTCTGTTTCTGGCCGGACGAGAGGGTGGTGCAGGCGCGCCGGAACCAGGCTTCGATCCCGAAAAAGCTCGCCATCTCGGCCACGCGCCGGCGGATCACCCCCGGATCGGTCCCCAGGTTCTCGAGCCCGAACGCGAGTTCGTGCCACACCGTGTCGGTCACGATCTGGCTGTCCGGGTCCTGCATCACATACCCCACGCCGGCCGCGGACTCCCGGGGAGGCAGCGCAAACAGGTCCCCGCCGCGGTACTCGACTGCGCCGGACCGGCGGCCGTGCGGGGTGAGTTCCGGCTTGAGGTGGCGAAGCAAGGTGCTTTTTCCGCTGCCGGTCGTGCCGCACAGGACGACGAACGCCCCTTCGGGAATCTCCAGTGACACGTCGCGCAGCGCGGGCTGCGCGGCGCCGGGGTAGGTGAAGGACAGACTGCGGATCCGGATCATCGCCATGGGAGACGCTCCTTTGCCTCGAGCCACAACGGGATCGACAGGAGTGCCGCGAACGCCAGGTAGGAGGCGGTCTCGGGCAGGGAGAACCCGATCCGGGCGGCGTGCGGGTAGACGGTCCAGGCGGTGTATCCCGCGAAGTGCGCGGCGGTGACCGCGCCGAACAGCCCCATCATCAGAGCGAGGATACGCCCGTCCGAACGGGTGAACCGGAACGGCGAGAACGCGGTCCGGCGGCCGGTGCCGTATCCGCGGGCCTTCATGGCGTCCGCGGTCGAGATCGCGCCTTCCATCGACCAGGTCATGAGGGTGGTCATGGCGTGCATCCCCTCCCCGACCCGCTCCCGCAGCCGGCGGCCGGGCTCGGGTTCGCCCCGAAGCCCGCGGCGGGCCTGGCGGATCGCAGCGAGCCGGTCCTGCATCGAGGGGATGAGCCGCAGCGTCATCCCGACCAGGAGCGAGGCGGACGGGGCGGCGCGCCCGAACAGGTGGAGAAAGCGGTCCGAGGTCATGACCGCCGCATACAGTGAAAACCACAGGATGACCAGCATCAGCATGCCCGCGGAGACCAGCCCGGTCTGGACCGCCTGCAGCGTGATCGTCCGGCCCGCCAGCCGGAACAGCACGTCCCGGCCCCGCGCGTTCGCGAGCGGGGACAGGATCGCGACCAGGAGCGCGAACGGGAACGCGAGCCGGAGCGCGGCCGCCACCCCGCGACGGCCGCGGAGCAGCGCGGTCCAGCCGAGCGCGCAGGCCGTGCCGATGCCCAGGTGGACCGGATGCGGGTACAGCATCGCGCTGCCCGCGGCCATCGCGAAATACAGGAAATTGACCGCCGGATGACAGCGGTGGAATGCGCTGTCCCTCATGTCTCCGCCTCCTCTCCCTGCCGTCTCAACCCAGGTCGCGTCCGGACGCGCAGGTGTACTTCCACTCGATGGTCTCGCCGGCCGCCGCGGCGCGGGTGGAGGCGCCGATGCCCGCGTAGGTCCCGTCGACGTAATACAGCCAGCCGCTCTCCGGACCGCAGTCCTTGTCTTTTTCATACAGCAGGTCGTCCATCGCGTCGTTTCCGATTCCGGCGACATAGTTGCCGCCCTTGACCAGAACGTTGTCCGCGCCGTACGACGGATTCGCCGCGGCGACGGCCCGGAGGAGCACCGTCAGCACGGTGTCCCCCGCGCGGAGTTCGACCGCGGTCGGCGCGAGGATGATCCCGTCCGCCGGAGCGGTGTCCGCCTTGCCGACCGCGGTGTGGCACACGACCGAGACCGTTACGGTGGCCGGCGAGGGAACGGGGGTCGGCGTCACGGGCGCAGGGGTCGAACCGGTCGGCACCGGGACGGATGTCCCAGCCGACGCGGCGGGAGTCGTCGCGGTGACGGCGGTGGTCGTTGCGTTGGTACCTGCGGTTGTTGTCGGCACAGGGATCGCGGAGGTCGGCTGCGACGGCGCGGCGGTCGTAGCGGCGGGAGCGGACGGGGTCGGTGCGGAGTTCCCGGCCGCGATGGATGTCGTGGCCGCAGGCCCGTTGGCCGGCGAACACCCGGCGGCGAAGCCCAGCAGCAGCGCCAGCAGCAGCGCCGCCGTCCCCATGCGGAGACGCCGTCTCCGCCCCCGGATCGAAGAGTCCGAAGCGTGTGTGCCGGTCATCGCTTTCAAGCCTCGCAACGCCGGCGTCGCAGCGTCGGAACAGTCAGGGCGGCCGAGAGCGCCACGCCGAGAAGCGTCATGCCCAACGCCTCCGGCCAGCGGTCGCCTTCCCCGGTATCCGCGACCGGAATCCCGCCGGGAATCTCGATTCCGGACTCCAGTCCAGCGGTCGAGGAACGGAGCTCATACGCGGATTGCGGAGTGCCCTCCGCCATCAGATCCTGGTAGACGACCAACGCGCGGAACGCCTGTTCGGTCGCGAACGCGTCATATACGGTGTTCTGGTAGCCGAACCGCCCGTCCGGCGTCCGGTAGCGGAACATTCCGTCCAGCAGGTTGCCGCCCGCATCCGCGAACCGCGTGTCGGTCCGGCCGTCCGCACCGGTCGCGGCGAGCGCAAGCAGCACCATCGCGGTCGCGTTGCTGCTTCCCATGGTCCCGTCCGCGGCCTGCCAGCCGGACAGCAGGGCGAGCGCACCCGTGATCGCCGCCGCGACGTCCGGATCGCCTGCGGCATACCGTGCCAGCACGGAAACCGCCATTGCGGTCGTGTCCGTGTCGCTGATCGCTTCGGTCGGGGCCCAGCTCCAGCCCCCGTCCGGGAGGCGCGCGGCGAGCAGTCCGTCGACCATCGAGGCGCGGGTGTTGCGGGCGCCCGCAACGTCCGGGAATGCTGCGCTGTCGAAGGCGGCCAACCCGAAGATGAATCCGTACGTGTCCATGTCCTCCGCCGCGGCGATCCGGGCCATCAGGTCGGTCGCCATGCCGTCCACCCGGATACCGCGCGGATCGATCCCGAACGCGGTCAGGACCATCGCGATCAGCTCGAGGTCGGTCGTCGTGACGCGGCGTGCGGTCAGCCGGGTGTATGCGGCCGCAAGCCACGCGTCACGCCCGGCCGTGTGAACCAGCCCGTACCTCGCCAGGTCGAGGATCGCCCAGTCGTTGACCGTCCCCGCAAGGCCTGCGGCCGACACGGCAAGCGCTCCCTCGATGTCGACGGTCTGCGCCGGCAGTCCGGACTCCGGGTGGACAAACGCCGGCGGAGGGGTCGGGGTCGGAATGTATTCCGTGCGGATGAAGGAGATGGTTTCTCCGGGTGCGAGTTTGTGGGCGAACACCCCGGTCCAGGAGTCCGTACCGTCGACCTGGAACGCCCAATAGAACGGGGACGCGCTCCCCAGAATGGAGTCCACGTAGATTCCGTACGCGCTGTCGACCGCGCTCAGGACGGTCGGATCGGTCGCATCCTCCCCTTCGGCTTCAAGCAGCCCGATCAGCGCATGCAGCGCGCTCGGCGTGGTGTCGGTGATATCGGTGACGGTCGCGGTCACGTAGGGATCCAATACGAATGCGAGGCCCGCGAGCGGCAGTACGCGGGACATCAGGACCGTGCCGTCGCTCTCGGCCAGGGTGACGGTGACCGTCTCCGGGATCGCGGCCACGGCGCTCCCGGACAGAAGGACGGCCAGGATGAGCGCCGCGGCGACCGCGGCCCTCCCCGCCCGTGCGGTCAGGAAACGGAACAATCGAATCATGCATGCCTCCTCTGCTGCCGCGTGCAGGGCGCGGCGCCCTTCTGTTGCCGGCAGGGTTCGAGAGGCATAAAAAACATGCCGTCTTTCCCACCGAAAGACACGGCACAACCGACGATACGGGCAAGTCTCCTGGCTCGGATTCCACCTCGCCGCCCGGCCTTCCCGGTCTCCCAGTGGCCTTTGTTCGGGCGGTTCGTCCTCCTTACAGTAGCGGGGGCTGCCGCGGATTCACACCGCGTTCCTTTTTGACGCCCTTTCGGGCGGCCCGCGAGGTCGTATGCTATGTGAAATCATCATACCATGCAGGATGCGCGCGGGTAAACCCGGCATCCGTTTTCCATGACGGGAATCGATATGGCGTGGCGCCGGACCGCTCCCGACTGATACAATGACGATAAAGAATTTCCGGGCCCCGCCCTCTGTGGCGGAGGCATCCGCATCGCTTAGCGGAAAAGGGGGCACGCATGCCCGGACGAAAACAAACCTTCCTCGCAGCGGCCGCCGTGCTGTGCGTACTCGTCTGCATGGCCGGCTGGCTCGCGATGGGCAGCAAGGCGCTGGGAACTCCCGGGATCCGCGCGCTCAGCGGGGGTCTCAGTCCGCTCGACATGCGTCCCGGATACACCGGGGCGGATGCCGACGAACTTCTTGACCGTCTCGGTGCGGACGGCCGTGCTTTCTACACCCGCTATCTGCTGATCGACCTGTTTTTCATCGTCGGGTTCGCGGGGGTCCAGATCCTCCTCGCAAACAGGATCGCGCGCAGCGTGACGACTCCCGTCTATATGCGCTTGATGGCGCTGCTCGTGCTGGCGCGCGGGGCGTTCGATCTGGCCGAGGACGGAATGATCCTGGCGATGATCCGGCTCCATCCCGTACTGCCCGGCACTCTGGTGCGCGTCGCCGCGCAGGTCACCTGGCTCAAGTTCGCCGCACTGGTCCCGTGGCTGGTCATGTTGATTGCGGTCGCATTCCGCAGGATGCGCCGCCGGAAGGAGAAGGCATGAGCAAAACCGTCGTCCTCTACCGGTCAAAGTACGGAACCACCAAAGCCTACGCGGAGCGGATCGCCCGAAAACTCGGCGCCGAGCTCGCCGATCAGCGCAAGTACTCCGCAAGCGCGCTGGACGGATATGATGCCGTCGTCTTCGGGGGCGGGATCTATGCCGGCGGCATCTCGGGTTCGGGCTGGATGCGCCGTCGGATCAAGCGGCTCGGGGACAAACCGGTCGCGGTGTTCAGCGTCGGGCTCACCCCGACGGACCGGACGGATATCCAGCAGAAGGACTGGAAGCGTTCCTTTCGGGGCGTTCCGGAGGGCCGGATCGGATTTTTCCATTTCCCGGGACGGCTCGAAATGGATCGGCTCACCCGGATGCACCGGTTCATGATGGGCATGCGCAACCGGATGGCGCACACCAAGGCCGTGCAGACGACGGGTACACCGGTCCTGGAGCTCACCCAGCCGCTGGTGGACTATATCCGCGCCCGGCTCCACGGAGCCCGTACAGCCGGGGATCCGTCCGTCAGTCCGTAACCGGCTCCCGTACCATACCCCAGATCTCGATATCGAATCCCGCGAGCCGTCCCTCGAAGGCGGACCGGAATCCCGTTCGCCGGTAGTAGTCCAGATTTGCGCGGTCGTGGGTCTCCAGATAGACGGGCAGGCCTTCCCGATCCGCCTGTTTCAGCAGAGCCGCCATCAGTGCGGATCCGATCCCCTGACGCTGCCGGGCCGGATCGACGACCAGTCCCCACAGATACAGGTGCGTCCGACCGGCCATGACGCTTTCGTGTATATCCGCGACAAAGTCCTCGCAGGCCAGAACGCGCGCGTAGTTCCGGATCCCGAACCGGAACGGGGCGCTCAGGAATCCGTTCCGGATGTACTGCAGCGTCGACAGCCTGGGGTGTGCCGGTGGGAGCACAAACAACACGCCGGCCACGTCGTGGGTCGTCCAGGCACTTCCGTACCGCATTGCGCAACGCAGCACCTTGTCCATGTACCACGTCAGATGGCGCGTCCGGACGTCCCGATCCGGAAAATAGAACGTGAACATCGGATAGTCGAAAAAGGCATCAGACAATACCTGCGCAGCCCGTCCGCGATTCCCGGCATCCAGCGGTCGGACTTCAGGCTTTTCCGTTCTGCAGGGCTCGATCCCGGACTCCGGTGTCGTCATGGATTCTCCTCTTCCTTTTCATACCGCGCGATACTGAGAAGCAGGCCGCGCAGCCGATCCCGCAGCGGTTGCGGCGGAGGTGCGAAGCCGTACAGATCCGACAGCCAGAGCCCGTCCAGCGCCAGCCGGATCAGGGTTCCGGCTTCCGGCGTCGGAGCGGCCGAGGCGATCTGGTCCTGCATGCGCCTGAAATGGACCCGCAGCGGTTCGACCAGTGCCGGGTCCTCGGACATCGCCGCGGTCAAAGCCTGGTTAAGCCGGTCGTTGCCCGGGTCGGTCCGGAACGACGCCCGGATGTACGCCGGCAGGAAGTCACCGCCGCTTGCGGCCAGTTCCTCCTCCAGCGCAGTCTCCACCCGTGCGATCATGGCGTCCAGCAGCCCTTGGATCAGCGTCCGCTTGGATGCGAAGTGATAGAGCAGACCGCCTTTGCTGATGCCGGCTTCCCGTGCGACCGCATCCAGCGTAAATCCTTCGGAACCCCGTTCCGCAAGGATGCGGTTGGTGGCCTGCAGGATGGCGTGACGGGTGGCGGCGGAGGTGTCACTTTGTTTCATATAATTAGTGTACCGACCAGACGGTACACTGTCAATAAACGTCTTTTCCTCCATCTCTTCCCACCGGAATCCGCGGTGATGTATCCTTATTGCACGGGGAGTTCCGCCCCGGTCGCCGCAACGTAACGGGAGGGTGCAGAATGGCTTGCTGGTTTTGTTCGATCCGGGCCGCCGAGGCCAACCATATGCTTGAAACCGATCTGTATGGCGATGTGGACGCGCTCAAGTCATACGACCAGACCAAGGTCGCCTACAATGTCCGTCATATCGGGATTCCGCGCTGCGGGGACTGCCATGCCCGTCACCGGGTCGCCAAGGCCGCGCGCTTGTTCGCAGTGCTGGCCGCGCTCTCGCTGATCGCAGCGGCGGTCGCGATCGGGCTCGGTTGGTTTGCGGAACTGTACATGGGATTGTGGGCCGGACTGTCCGTGGGGCTGATGGTCGGAGGGATGATCGCCGCGCGCGTTGTACAGAAGGGGATCCATACCGAGCGCAAGAGCTTGAAATTCTACCCTGAAATCATGGAACTGAAGGAAAAGGGATACCGGTTCGGTCTGCAGCCCCGCAGGACGAAGCCCAAACCGCAGGCGCCTGCGACTCCGGCCGCATCCGCCGTGCAGGTTCCCTCTTCCCCGGCACCGGCAAAAACGCAGTCCGCACCCCCTCCTCCGTCCGACCGGGACGAGTGAGGAGATCCGGCGGACTGTTCCGCCTCCCGGTGCTCAGGTTTCCCGGTAGAGTTCCGATATCTTGCGGATGTCCGTCTCGACCCGCATGAACGCCTCGATCAGTTCAGGATCGAAGTGTGTCCCTGCATCGTTCCGAAGGGTCCGGATCGCCTCTTCATGCGACCGGGCGCTCTTGTACACCCGGTCCGTCGTGATCGCGTCGTATGCGTCCGCGATGCTCATGATCCGGGCTTCGATGGGGATGTCTTCCCCCATCAGCCCGGCGGGGTATCCGGTGCCGTCCCATTTTTCATGATGGCAGTACACCATGTTCAGGGCGGTGTCCATGAACTCCTGGTCCGCGATGCCCGTGTCGCCCATCTCCAACGTCTTTCGGCCATAAACGGGATGCTTCTGCATCACGGTGTATTCTTCGGGAGTCAACGGTCCCGGTTTCCGCAGGATCTCGTCCGGGATCGCCACTTTCCCGATGTCGTGCATCGGGGCGCACTGTACCATCAATTCGATTTTGTGCGGAGAGATAGCGGTCCTGCCGCGGTATTCGTTGTAGGCGGTTGCGATCATCTCCACATATTTCGCGGTCCTGACCAAGTGCAGTCCGGTCTCGTTGTCCCGGATCAGCGACAGCGCCGTCAGGCTGGAGATCGTCAGTTGCTTGGCCCGTGCGATTTCCCGTTCATCGCTGG
>JAGOFF010000102.1 GCA_017997315.1 Clostridia bacterium | reverse complement strand
CCCTACTCGCTGTCCAAGTACCTCGGTGAGGAGACGATGAAAGCATTCTCCCGCGCGTACAAGATGAACACCATCGCGATGCGGCTGCTCGGCGTCTACTACGAGAACTCGGATTTCCACCGGAGCTTCTACAAGTTCGGCATGGACTACCAGGAGCCGCAGGGCGGGGTGATCACCGGCGATACCTACCAGTATGCCGACGCGCGCGACATCGCATACTTCGTCGGTCTCGCGCTCGACAAGATCGGGACCGAGTCGCTCAAGAAGTACGAGGCGTTCAATGTCTCGACCGACACCCGGTTCACCCCGGATGCCAAGTCGTTCTACGACAAGGCGTTCCCGTACCTGAGCGGCATGACCGCCAATCTCGGCGAGCACGAAGGGCTGCTTTCGATCCGCAAGGCGAAGGAACTGCTGGGATACGAATCGCAGTACACCTGGCGCAAGGCGGCCAAGAAGGAGTAAGAAAAGCGTAGAGGCGGGCCCGCTCCCAAAGAGTAGGGACGAACGGTAAAACAAGGCCCGGATGCGTGCGGATCGCACGTGTCCGGGTTCTTTCTTCTGCGGAAACGGAGACCCGGATCCTGTGAACTTTGCTTCAAAATCTATACGAATTCGTATAAATTTGACTTTGCAGTACGGGAGACGTATCTTAAAAACAACGCATATACAATAACAAAAAAGTGAAACTGGAAGGGAGAAACGCGGGGAAAACCTGATGTGCCGTCGATCATCCGGGGGGAGTCATCCAACGCGGCATCGGGTCCATGAGAAGGATAGGGGTTCATCGATGAGAGGATCGGTCGTTCCGGACATCACTCCCATCAAGAGCAAAAGGAACCTATGGATTCGGCTGGCTGTCGGATTGTCGATTGTCGGTCAGTTTGTCACGTGCGCCTCCGGCCTGCACTTGCGAAGGGGGTGACGGACGGATGCGGATAATTTTCAACGAGATCAGGCGCAGTCTGCGACGGACGCCCCATATCGCGCTGCTGTTTACACTGGTGTTCTCCCTGTCGATCGCGCTTCTCTTTCTGGTGTCCATCGAGCTGCAAAATGCCCGGTATGACAAGAGGCTGATTTTGAACGCCGTATCCGGAACCAATATCTGCATGGTAGGCCTGCATGCGGATGAGAGTATGCAAGAACAGATCCGGGCGCACCCTGAAACCATGGACAGCCTGATGCGATTCCGGCAGGATCTTTTGATGACGGAAGGGATTCGGGTCCTCAACTCAAACATCGTAAACGCCAATGCCGGGGAGGAATGGCCCGAACTGCCGGACTCCTTCTTCCTCTCCAATCTATCCTACGGGACGCCCATCCCCAACGCGCCGGAGGGATTCGTATATCGACCGTTGGATTTCGTGATGGTGTCGGAGAACTATACCGGCTTCTATGGGCTCACGCTCGCTGCCGGCCGACCCTTGTCGGGGGACAGCTTCTCCTACCGGCAGGACAAGCCGGTGGAGATCCTGCTCGGCGCGGCGTTCATGCCGTACTACAGTGTCGGGGACCGGATTCCTTATTCTTTTGGGGAGGAAGAACTCACCCTGGAGGTAGCCGGAATCCTGTCTCCCGGATCCAAGACCACGACCGGTGGGACGGGGTTCGATTCCCTGGATGACCAGGTGCTGTTCCCGCTGTTTACCGACATAGATCCGGCTGCGCATGCGTATGACACCTTCCGAAGGTTCTTCTACCAGCTGCTCGCCTCCCCGACGCTGATCGTGGAGGATCCGAACCTGGACATTTCGGAACGGGTCCAGGAGCTCGCGACCCTCTACGGGGGATTCGAAGTCGATCTGGGTTATATAAGTTATAAGAATGCGAGCATGGTGTTAAGCTTCACCGGGCAGCAGGCGGACCTGACGACGGCCATGACCGCCGTGGCATTGCTGGTTGTTCTGGTCACGACAGCCGTGCTGCTGTCCGTCCGGATCCGGGGGCAACTGCGGGCGTATGCGATCTATCTGCTGACCGGGCGATCGCCGTGGGGGATCTGCGGGATGGTGCTGGCCGAGATGGTCCTGCTGCTGCTGGCGGCGAGCGGTCTGTCGCTGTTGATCGTCCGGCCGATCTTCTTTGGACGCTTTCCATGGGACTGGTCCTACCAGCTGCCGAGGCTGCTGAGGGGGGCGGGCGTGCTGTTGTGCTTCATCACGGCGCAGACCGTGTACGGGATGAGGAAGCTGAAGAACGCATCGTTGATTCGTAGGGGGAACACATGAGACGGCCCCGATCCCGGATAACGGCGGACGGACAGCGGAACAAGGTTCGGATCCGGCAGACTCCAATGTAGAACCTATACGAATTCATATAAATTTGACTTTTCAACGCAGGACATGTATCTTAAAGACAACGCATATCCAATAACGAAAAAATGAAACTGGAGGGAAGAAACGCGGGGAAAATCTGATGTGCCGTCGATCATCCGGGGGGAGACATCCAACGCGGCATCGGGTCCATGAGGAGTATAGGGGTCCATCGATGAGGGAATCGGGCGTTCCGGACATCACTCCCATCAAGAGCAGAAGGAACCTATGGATTCGGCTGGTTGTCGGATTGCTTATTATGATTGCCTTCTTCTTTCTCTGTTGGTCATCCATCTGCTTATCCGTGGTCAATATCCGTGGAATGCTTCCTACCAACTGCCGAGGCTTTCGGCGAGGTCGGACATGCCACTGTGCGTCATCGCGCTGCAAACCGCGTGTGGGATTCTGAACGATGACGTTGCATCGCTGATCCGTAAGCGGAACGTATGTGGAAGATCGAGATCCAGACAGTAGGGGGATTCACTACAACCTGGCACAGTATTCGACATCAAGGGGGACTGCAGTGACCGTGCCGGTATCTATATAGAGGGGAAAGAGAAGATGGAGGGAAAAACCATGAAAAGAAAGGCAGTCTTCATCATCGTGATGGCAATCATCGTGATGACCATCGGGGCAACGGTTGCAGCAGTAGATCCATGTGTCAAGTACCACTACATTGCAGAGAGCGGAAACTATAAGTACTGCAGAGCGTACATGTTTCCAGCAGAGAACACACTTCCGCATGAGCATCGAGTAACCGCCATTTTGTATATCGACTTAGAGGAGATTGAACGAGCGAGTAGCCTCTACACGGGTGGCTTTGTCCTCGCTGCAACCAGCGCCCACCACTACACAGAAGGGTTCTTCTATCCCGACGGGTACTATGAATGCCCGTTGCCCTGAGTCATAGTTATCATGGCTGGTGCGGGTTTCATCAAAAACCCGCACCAGCCATGTTATAGAGGAGAGTATAGGAAAGCGCTATACTCATCAGTCTTTGCAGAGGCTACTACTCCGAGCATTTTGAATGTCCAGTCCCCTGAGTTGTTTATCTCTGGTTGGTGTGGATCTTTACATGGTCCCGTACTTACCAAAATAAGGGGGAACACATGAAAAAGAGCGTTTTGTCCATCGCGCAGTCCAGGACCGCCGTCCCGATCATCCTGCTGTTCATCATTCTCAACATGACCGTCTGCATGTTCTACAGCATGCTGTTCCGGATGGACCGGCTATATCGGATCACCCAGGATTTCTACGGGAGCGAAGCGGTGTTCTATGTGCTGCCCGGGGATCTTGAGGAGGTAGGTTCGCGCTATATGGAGCTGGTGGACGTACCGGATCGGACGGATTACCTCGCGATCAACTCCGTCGGGGATGTGCGCGGCATTTGGTTTCGGGGATCGATCGCCGCCCCGCCCATTCTGGAGGGTCGGTTCCTTCTGGAGGAGGAGTCCGCCTCGGACCGGCCGCTGGCGGTTGTGGGAAACGCGCGGTGGGACGAGGTCACGCAGTCGGCTGCAGGCCCAGTGATCCGGCTGTTTGATACGGAGTTTTCCGTCATCGGGCGCATGGGAATGAAGGAGGAAGCCGCTCTCAACCAGATGGTCATGGTGAATGCAGGCTCGATACCGGTAGCCGAGCGGGTCGCGGGGCGGTTGTTTATCGACGGAGAAGCGCCTGCGAAGGTATTCCAGGGCGTGTCCGAGAATGCGCGGCAAATAGGAGTTCAGGCGCCGATTGAGGTCAGCCGTCCGTTCCACGCGATCGAGGGGGTCCGGCAAACGACGCGGTTCGGCTGGATTTACCTCGCCGTACTGGCCGCCATCCTGGTCATCGGCAGCATCGTGCTGTTGTCGGAATGGATCCGCGGGCGGCTGCACACCATCGCGGTATACCGGCTTGTGGGGTATCCTCCGGTCCGGATCGGACTGCGGTATCTCGCTCACTACTTCCTGCTTGCGGTCATCGGAACACTGCTGTCGATCGGGATCATCCGGATTCTGAACGCCATCCGTTACTTCCGGATCGAAACCGGATTTGTCCGCCAGACGCTGATGGTGTCCGTCAGCAGTCTCGGGGTGGGACTCTTGATCCTGCTGCCGACGCTGTTTGCCGTGCTCCGGATCGACGTGGTGCGCGTGCTGAGGAGGTGACGGACGGATGCGGATGATTTTCAACGAGATCCGGCGCAGTCTACGACGGACGCCCCATATCGCACTGCTGTTTACACTGGTGTTCTCCCTGTCGATCGCGCTTCTCTTTCTGGTATCCATCGATCTGCGAAAAAACCGAAGGGCCAAAGAGATGGTGCTGAACGCCATATCCGGAACCAATATCTACATTGCAAACTTGAGTATGGATGTGAGTCTGCAGGAACAGATCCGGGCGCGCCCGGAAACCATGGACAGCCTGCTGCGGTTCCGTCAGGAGCTTTTGATGACGGAAGGGATCCGGGTCCTCAACTCAAACATCATAAACGTCAATGCGGGGAGAGAATGGCCCGAACTGCCGGACTCCTTCTTCCTCTCCAACCCATCCTTCGGGACACCCGTCCCCAACGCACCGGAGGGATTCGTATACCGTCCGTTGGATTTCGTGATGGTGTCGGAGAACTATACCGGCTTCTACGGGCTTTCGCTCGCCGCCGGCCGTCTCTTGTCGGAGGACAGCTTCTCCTATCGGCAGGGCAAGCCGGTGGAGATCCTGCTCGGCGCGGCGTTCATGCCGTACTACAGCGTCGGGGACCGAATTCCTTTTAGCTTTGGAGAGGAGAAACTCACCCTGGAGGTAACCGGAGTCCTGTCTCCCGGAACCAAGGCCCCGACCGGTGGGATGGCAATCAAATCCTTGGATGACAAGGTGCTGTTCCCGGTGTTTACCGATATTGACCCGGCGGAGCATGCATATGACACTTTCCGATGGCAATTCTGCACGCTGCTCGCCTCCCCGACGCTGATCGTGGAGGATCCGAACCTGAACATTTCAGAACGGATCCAGGAACTTGCGACTCTTTACGGAGGGTTCGAAGTCGGACTGATCCACGTGAGCTATGAGAACGCGAGCATGGTGCAAAGCTACACCGGGCAGCAGGCGGACCTGACGACGGCCATGGCCGCCGTGGGGTTGCTGGTCGTGCTGGTCACGACGGCCGTGCTGCTGTCCGTCCGGATCCGGGAGCAACTGCGGGCGTATGCGATCTATCTGCTGGCCGGGCGATCGCCGTGGGGAATCTGCGGGATGGTGCTGGCCGAGATGGTCCTGCTGCTGCTGGCGGCGAGCGGGCTGTCGCTGTTGATCGTCCGGCCGATTTTCTACGGACGCATTCCATGGGACTGGTCCTTCCAGCTGCCGAGGCTGCTGAAGGGGGCGGGCGTGCTGTTGTGCTTCATCACGGCGCAGACCGTGTTTGGGATGAGGAAGCTGAAGAACGCATCACTGATCAGGAGGGGGAACACATGAGTCTGATTGAGCTGGAAAACATCCAAAAGACGTACGGATCGCGGAGGGCGCGGCATGGGACCCGGCCGGACGAACCGGTGGTTCACGCGCTTCGCGGTGTCGATCTGCGGGTCGAACAGGGCGAGATGGTCGCGATCATGGGCAAATCGGGATCCGGAAAGTCCACGCTGCTCAACATCCTGGGCGCGCTGGACCGGATGACCGGCGGATCGTACCGGTTTGACGGCAAGGAGGTGCCGGTCGCCAGCCCGACGCGGTCCGCCGCTTTCCGGCGCTCCCATATCGGATTCATCGTCCAGGATTTTGCGTTGATCGAGGACATGACGGTCTTTGAGAACGTGGCGCTGCCGCTGCGGCAGAGCCGGACGCGTCAGAAGGAGGTCGTCCGGCGGGTCGGCGGGATCCTCGAGAAGCTGGGAATCGGGGACAAGGCCCGCACGACACCGCTCAAGTTGTCCGGCGGAGAGCAGCAGCGCGTCGCGATCGCGCGGGCGGTCGTGCACGAGCCGGACCTGCTGCTGGCGGACGAGCCGACCGGCGCGCTGGACGAGGAGACCGAACGGGGGATTCTGGAGGTGCTGCACCAGCTGCACCGCGCGGGCCGGACCATCGTGATGGTCACGCACGACCAGAATGTCGCGGACGAGTGCGGACGGACCATCCACCTGCGGGACGGGCGTGTGGAGACGGGAGAGATGGAGGCATGAGAAAGAATGTGAGCAGGGACAGCAGAAGGAGTATCCGATGGATCGCTCTGCTGTTGGCGGCCGGACTGCTCGCGGCCTGCGCTGCAGGCTGCGGGCAGTCGGCGGATCCCATCTGGCCTCCGCGGAAGGTTCCGCTCCATCTCCCGGTGGACGACGAGGTGTACTACGATTTTGCCAGCTATGCCGTCTCGCTGGCCCGGCCGACGGCGGTCGAACTGGGGTTGCCGAACGGCAAGGTGCTGTTCTACTCCGTCGATCTCCCGGATACGTTCTCGACCGCGTCGGAGGATCCCGCCGAGAGGTATCTGGCGCTGAAACTCAGCGACTCGAAAGATCGGGGATTTGATTTTTCCGGATATGCCGGCGAAGAGTTGGCGGGATGTCTCGTGTTGTATGCCAATCTGGGAGTATCCCACGCGTTTCTAGCACTGTGCAGTCCTGAGGGCAGGGTGGCCGGATTCTGGGAGGACGACTACAAGAAGCCGGCGGATCCGGAGCGGCAGCTGAACCACTGGTCGGTGTTGGGTGTGGAGACCAAGGACCTCCCCTGTATCGACGTCAATGTCGTGATCCCGGGACTGACGCAGCCGCAGGGATAGGCACAGCATCGCGCCCAACGTCCTACAGCCCCATCTTGGCGCCCCAGGCGACAAGTTCCAGGCTGTTGCGCAGGTTCAGCTTGCCGCGGATGACGACGAGCTGGTTCCGGATGTACCCTTCGCTGAGAAACAGGATGTGCGCGATCTCCGCGTGGGTCCGTCCGGCGGTCATCAGCCGCACGATCTCGATCTCGCGCGGGCTCAGCCGATCCAGTCCGTCCGTCTCCCGGGGGACGTCGACACTGTCTGCGGCCAGCCGGTTGCGCAGCACCGCCTGCACCCCGCGATCGAACGTGGCGAGTCCCCGGCATGCGTTCTTGACCGCGTCCGCGACCGCCTCGCCGCGGGCGCCCTTGACGAGGTACCCGTCGCAGCCGTCGCGGACGGCGCGCAGCACCTGATCCTCTTCCTTGAACATCGTGAGCAGGATGACTTTTACTTCCGGGTCCGCGTGCTTGATCCGGCGCGCGGCTTCGATCCCGTCCATACCCGGCATCCGGATGTCCAGCAGCGCGACGTCCGGACGCAGCCGGGCGCACGCCTCCACCGCCTCGCGGCCGTCCCGGGCGATTCCCGCGACATGGATGTCCTCAAGCCCCTCGATATTGCGCCGCAGGGAGGCGGCGGCCTCGTATTCGTCGTCCGCGATCAGCACCCGGATCATGGTCCACCCCTTTCCTGCCCGTCCGGCTGTCCGTCCGCGGCGGGCGGCAGCGGAACCGTGAGCTTCACGACAAACCCGCCGTCGTCCGGGGAGCCATACTCCAGCGTTCCCCCGAGCGCCGAAGCGCGGGCGAGCATGCCCGGGAGCCCTTTTCCGCGGACGATCTCCCGGCCCCGGCAACCCGCGCCGTCGTCCGAGACGTAGA
>JAGOFF010000101.1 GCA_017997315.1 Clostridia bacterium | reverse complement strand
TACTGGTTCTGCGAGAACTACCGGTCGTACGCGGACCGCGAGGACACGATGCCGTTCGACCAGCACTTCCTGCTCGCCTGCATCGCGCCGCGGCTGCTCTGCCACGGCGGCGCGATTCTGGACGAATGGTCCGATCCGTACGCGGAGTTCCTCGGGTGCCTCGCCGCGGATCCGGTCTACCGGCTGCTCGGGCATCCCGGACTCGAGGGCCCGTCCGTCGGATATCCGGACGGACCGACCCGAATCGCGTTCCACGAGGGGCGCATCGGATACCACCTGCGCGAAGGGAACCATTTCCTGAGCCGCACCGACTGGGGACGGCTGATGGATTTCTGGCGTCAAAAGGGATAGAAAGAAGAGGGAACACCATCATGAGGGGAGCCGCCTTGCATATCATGGAGTCCGGAACCGTCCGGAAAAAGAGATCACGCGCTGCCCGGACCGCGCTGCTGTTGACCGCGGTACTGCTGGTCGTCCTTTGCTCGGGCTGCTCGTGGGGCGGGAACGTGTCCAACTACGAGGACGACGAGGAGATCAGCGTCCCGTCCGGGAACTTCACGAGGCTGGTCATCGAGAACCGTGCCGGAACGATCCGGATCCGGAGCGGCGACGAGGACCGCGTCACCGGCCTCCTGCGCAAGAAGGCATCGGGAACCGGTACGAATCTGCTCAAGACCGTCGCGGGTTCCGTGAGCTACCAGGTCCAGGCGGACGGCGACACCCTGCACCTCACCGAGGTGTTTGTGACCGACGACCGGATCGATTTCTGGGAGTGGAAAGAAGCCACCTATCCCGACGTCAGCATCGGGCTGGAGTACGAACTGACCGTACCCGCCGGGATCCAGGTCGTCGAGGTCTACCAATCCGCAGGCAACACCGAATTCACCGGCTATACCGGCACTGTCTCCATCGCCAACAACGCCGGCAACATCACGCTCTCCCGGGTCAGCCTGACCGGGGACAGCGTGATCGCACTGGTGTCCGGCAACCTCGACCTGAGTTTTGACCGGTTCGACCCGACGGCTTCGCTGGTCACCGAACTGACCGCAGGCAACGTCACGATCAACCTGCCCAAGAACACGAACGCCGGATTGGAAGCCGGGGTGGACGCGGGCACGATCAGCGGAAACATCGACTCGCTGCCGGTCACCAACAGCGCGGTCACCCATGTGTTCGGCGACGGGGCGGCACGCATCGCGGTCCGCGTGGATTCCGGGAACATCGTGATCAAGGTGGCGTGACGGGGCCGTCCGCCGGGCGGCCCGGAGAGGTGCGCATATGGGAGACGGAAAAAGACCGGACGGCGACGGCAAGCCCGCGCCGCAACCCCAGTCCATGAACGAGGATCAGGTCCGCTCCCTCCTCAGGTACATCGAGGAGACACAGGACGAAACGGTCAAGGCTGCGGTGTTCCGGCGGCTCGGCGAGGACTGCTTCCGCTGCCGGGGGCTGGAGGAGAAGGTACGCAGATCCGCGGAGGACGTCGCGGGCTTCCTCGACCGCATCAACGTGCAGGGAACCTCGAAGTACTGGGAGAGCCTGCTTTTCAGCGAGGACAAGACCGTACTCACCCTGACCGGGCGGCCGGTCGAGATCTGCGCGTGCGCGTTCGCGGTCGGGGGCCATGCGCCCGAATCGCTGTGCGCGCACTGCTGCAAGGTGTTCCAGGAGCACTACTTCTCCACGCTGTTCGGCGAGCCGGTCGAGGTGGAGATCACCGAGAGCTTCCTGTACGGGAGCAACCGGTGCAACACACTCATCCGGTTCCTGAAGCGGATCCGGGCGATGGAAGCCGCGCGGGAGACGCAGGGGAAGGGCTGAGCCGCGGGGGACGTGCGGACTGGATCGCGAGAGCTCGTTATAAAAAGGGCGTACTTTTTAAAACGAACGGAGTCGTTCGATGAACCTACCTACCGCCTGACTTACGGGTCAGATGATACAGCTGGCGTGGTGTCAGGCTGGATCGTTTTCTTCGTGCGGGTGGAAACAATCTTGTCCGCCTTCGAGACACGCTTCTTTGCTTCGGCTGCCGGTTCAGCATCAAGGATCTCACGCTTGATGATCTCTTCGGAGATCACCTGAAGGATCTCCTCGTTTGAAATGCGGGCATCGGGAGCCATCTTTTTGATGACTTTCCTCACACAGTCCTGAACAGGCTCCGTCAAGAGAATCTGCCCGATCACATACTTGCTGAGAATCTGTTTCTGGGCCCGGAAGTCGTCCAGACTGGTTTTTGCGTTTGGTTTTCCGATGGCTTCCTTCGTGAGATAAAACAACATCTCCATGTCGGTCTGCTTTTTCATATTCAATGCAGTGAAGTCGAACTCATATACAAGTTCATGACTGACAGGACGTGTGAAAAGAACCTTATAGATGCGCCAATAAACAGCGTTGGTGAGCACGATCCACTCGACACCGGAATTTGAACCGTAATCCAGTGCCTGACGGATGTGATCATCTTTCAGAGTCAGCCCGATCGCCTTGCACTCAATCAATAAGACCGGTTTTCCGTCGAGCTTCACAGCCAAATCGCAGTACGTGCGCTTTACCGAATACTCCGAGGTGATGTCAGAGTACTTGTCGAAATTGAAAACTTCAGCAAGGATGTCGGAGATGATCGTAACGGTGTCGCTTTCGTTGACGTCGTTGTCCTTTGCCTTTCTGACTATGGGAACGAATCGCTTGACGCCCGTCGTAAGCCGCTCTTTTGTTTTTACCGGAATATTGACCATATGTACCTCCCCAGTCGTTACATGCATAACTGTGCAGCACCCATCTGGTCGACAGCTGAGACGATCGGAATCTAGCTGAGGCCGGCTTCATGTGTTTGTGAGGTAATAACTGACTGCAAGAAGAATGGCGATGAATCTGTCGATGGGAGTAAATTAACTTTTCTCCATAAATGTACATATTGTTCTCATCTTTTTCAAGGACTACACGATATCATTCCATAGCTGTGAAGAAGATCCCATCGGAATATAAGCTCCCCCCTCGAAAAATCCCTCCTCAAGTCCCCGGCTCCCGCTGCCGATACCCTATACAAGCCCGCCCATGCAGGCCGACATCGCGGTAGTTGCAAAGCTCCGTGCCTGCGTGGTAAGATAACCCACAATCACAGACGGAGGCATGTTTTCATGATCCGGACGCGCTGGAGCAATAACAACGATAACCGGGAGCGTTTGTTGCGATGAGGTAACGACCTTATCGCGCAGACGCTCTTTGCATTCCAGCGTCTGCGCCAGATGGAACCGGATTCACGGGAAACCGCGGATGGCACAGATAGCCGGACGCGGTTTTTGTTATTTCGTGATTATTCGGCGACAAGGCCCCGCTTGGGCGGGGGGAGGCAAGACGATGGACGGAAAGATATCGACAGGGACCGGACTGCTGCGGAGTGCCCGCATGACGGAGCTGCGCGCAGCCGCGGCCGGCGGGGAACGCGTGGAGTTCCACGGGGCGGTGCATGCGGTCCGGGACATGGGGGGATTCTCGTTCCTCCTGGTCCGTATTCCGGACGGGGTGGTCCAGTGCACCATGGATGCCGCCGGCCTGCCGGACGGGCTCGCGGAGGAGTGCTGTGTCGCGGTCGGGGGGACCGCGCGCGCCGAGGACCGAGCCCCGGGCGGAGTCGAGATCGCGGTCGACGAACTGCGCATCCTGAGCCGTCCGTCCGCGGGGATGCCGGTGCCGGTGAACAAATGGAAGACCGGCGCGGCGCTCGAGACCGAACTTGCGCTGCGTCCGCTCACGCTCCGCAACACCCGGGAGCGCGCGGTGTTCCGGATCCAGTCGGAGATCGTGCGCGGATTCCGGGATTTCCTGCACGGCGAGGGTTTTATCGAGGTCCATACTCCCAAGATCGTGTCCGCGTCCGCGGAGGGCGGGGCCAACGTGTTCCGGCTGGACTACTTCGGGCGCAAGGCGTTCCTGGCGCAGAGCCCGCAGTTCTACAAGCAGATGATGGTCGGGGTGTACGAGCGGGTGTTCGAGGTCGGGCCGGTGTTCCGGGCGGAAAAGCATAACACCGTGCGGCACCTCAACGAGTACGTCAGCCTGGATTTCGAGATGGGGTACATCCGGGATTTCTCGGACCTGTGCGGGATGGAGACCGCGATGCTGCGGTTCGTATTCGACCGGCTCCGCGCGGAGTCCGCGGACGACCTGCGGACGATGGGGGTGGAGCTCCCGGTGATCGACGCCATCCCGATGGTACGGTTCGACGAGGCCAAACGCGCCGCGGCCGAAGCCTACGGGCGCAGGATCCGCGACCCGTACGACCTCGAGCCGGAGGAGGAAGTGCTCATCGGGCGGTATTATAAGGAAAAGACCGGTTCGGATTTTGTGTTCGTTACGCATTATCCGACCAAAAAGCGTCCGTTCTACGCGATGGACGATCCGGCCGATCCGCGCTTCACGCTCAGTTTCGACCTGCTGTTCCGCGGGATGGAGGTCACGACCGGCGGGCAGCGCATCCATGACTACGGGGAGCAGGTCGCCAAGATGCGCGCGAAGAACCTGGATCCGGAGGATTTCACCGACTATCTCATGATCCACAAGCACGGCATGCCGCCGCACGGGGGGCTGGGAATCGGGCTGGAGCGGCTGTGCATGAAGCTGTTTGACATGCCCAACGTCCGCCGGGCATCCCTGTTCCCCCGGGACCTGAACCGGCTGACACCGTAAGCAAAACTGCATCCGGACCCACCGTCCGCACGCCGCATGAGGAGGACCGACATGGTCATCGACGAAGCCCGCATCACCCGTCTCGAAGAACTCGCCCGGCTGGAGATCGAACCCGGACAACGCGCCCGCGTCGCGCACGACCTGGAGGCGATCCTCGGCTACATGGCCACGCTGTCGGAACTCGACACCGAAGGGGTCCCGCCGTACGGCGCGGACGTCCCGGAGGCCGACGCCGGAACCGGAGCCAACGTGTTCCGGGAGGATGAGGCGCTCCCGTCGCCCGGGCCGGACGTCGTGCTCGCGAACGCACCCGCGTCCAAGGAAGGGCAGTTCTCGGCCCCGAGGACGTTCGAGTGAGCCGGGCGGTGCCCCCGGCGGCCGGGCTGGCCGCAATGGACGCCGTCTCGCTCGGCCGTCTGCTCCGCACAGGCGGGGTGTCCGCGCCCGAGGCGCTGCAGGCGGTCCTCGGACGGATCGCCGAGGTCGGGACGCTCACGCACAGTTACGTGTATGTCGCCGAGGACGACGCCCGGACGGCGGCCGCGGAAGCGCAGCGCCGGATCGACACTGCGCGCGCCGCGGGTGAGACCGACCGATTGCCCCCGATGACCGGGGTGCCGGTCGCGCTCAAAGACAACCTGTGCGTGCGGGGCTGGCCGACCACCTGCGGCTCCCGCATCCTCGCGGGTTTCCGTCCGACCTACGACGCGACCGTGGTCCGGAGGCTCCGCGAGGACGGCGCGGTCCCGGTCGGCAAGACCAACCTCGACGAGTTCGCGATGGGCAGCACCACCGAGACCTCCTGCCATGCCCCCACCGCCCATCCGCTCGACCTTTCCCGCTCGCCGGGCGGCTCCTCGGGCGGATCGGCCGCGGCGGTCGCGGCCTGCGAAGCTTTCGCGGCGCTCGGGTCCGACACCGGCGGATCGATCCGGCAGCCCGCCTCGTTCTGCGGGGTGGTCGGGCTCAAGCCGACCTACGGTGCGGTGTCCCGGTACGGGCTGGTCGCGTACGCGTCTTCGCTGGACCAGGTCGGCCCGATCGGACGCACGGTCGCGGATTGCGCGGCGCTGTTCGGGACGGTCGCAGGACACGACCCGCGCGACGCGACCTCGGTACGCCCCGGGAGTACGGGCGAGTCGGCGCGGACCGGACGGACGGCGGCCGCCGTCGCCGGAGCCGGGGATACGCCCCTCCGCGGACTCCGGATCGGGATCCCGGACGAATATTTCGGAGAGGGGCTGGACCCCGGCGTGCGTGGCCGGGTCCTCGAAGCCGCGGCCCGGATGGAATCGCTGGGGGCGGCATGCGAACGGTTTTCGCTTCCGGTGCTCGCGTACGGGGTCCCCGCGTACTACATCATCGCGTGCGCGGAGGCCTCGTCCAACCTGTCCCGGTACGACGGGGTCAAATACGGATACCGTGCGGCGGGTGCGGCGGACCTCGCGGAACTGTACGTCCGGACCCGGAGCGAGGGCTTCGGGCTCGAGGCCAAGCGCCGGATCCTGCTGGGCAATTTCGTGCTGAGCGCGGGCTACTACGACGCCTACTACGACAAGGCGATGCGGGTGCGAACCCTTGTGCGGCGCGGGCTGGACGACGCGCTGTCCCGGTTCGACCTGCTGCTCGGTCCGGTCGCGCCCTCGACCGCGCCGCGGCTGGGCGAGAGTCTGGATGACCCGCTCAAGATGTACCTCGGCGACGTCTGCACCGTGGCCGCGAACCTCGCGGGGCTGCCCGCGCTGTCGCTCCCCTGCGGGACGGACGACGGCGGGATGCCGGTGGGTGTACAGCTGATCGGACGGCGGTTCGGCGAGGCCGGGCTGCTTCACGCGGCTGCGGCGCTCGAGGCGGCCCAGGCTGCAGTGCGGGGGAGGGCGGAGGCATGAAAACATACGAAACCGTGATCGGGCTCGAGGTCCATGTGGAGCTCGCGACCGCATCCAAGATTTTCTGCTCCTGTTCCACCGCGTTCGGCGCGGCGCCCAACACCCAGGTGTGCGAGGTGTGCTCCGGGATGCCCGGCACCCTTCCGGTGCTCAACCAGCAGGTGGTGGAGTTCGCGATCCGAACGGGGCTCGCCACGCACTGCGGGATCACCCGTTTCACCCGGTTCGACCGCAAGAACTACTTCTATCCGGACCTCCCCAAGGCCTACCAGGTTTCCCAGCTCTACCTCCCGATCTGCCGGGACGGCTGGCTCGAGATCGCCGCGGACGGCGGAACCGGCGTCAAGCGCGTCGGGATCAAGGAGATCCACATGGAGGAGGACGCGGGCAAGCTGGTGCACGACCCGTGGGACGACGCGACGCTGGTGGACTACAACCGGTGCGGGGTCCCGCTGCTCGAGATCGTGTCGCACCCGGATTTCCGGACCCCCGAGGAGGTCGTGGACTACCTGGGGCGGCTGCGCGCGATCCTGCAGTTCGCAGGGGTGTCCGACTGCCGCATGCAGGAGGGTTCGCTCCGCGCGGACGTCAACGTCTCGGTGCGTCCCGCGGGATCGGACATCCTCGGCACCCGGACCGAGATGAAGAACATGAACTCGTTCAAGGCCATTGCGCGCGCGATCGCGTATGAAAGCCGCCGGCAGGTCGAGCTTCTCGAGGAGGGCGGCCGCGTCGTGCAGGAGACCCGGCGCTGGGACGAAAACAAGGACGCGAGTTTCGCGATGCGCTCCAAGGAAAACGCGAACGACTACATGTACTTCCCCGAACCCGACCTCCCGCCGGTCCACATCGACGAAGCCTGGCTCGCGCGCGCACGGGCGGAGCTCCCGGAACTCCCGGAGGCCCGGCGTATGCGCTACGTCGAGTCGTTCGGGCTGTCCGCGTACGACGCGGGGCTGCTGACCGAGACGCCCGCGACCGCGCGGCTGTTCGACGATGCGGCCGAACGCACCGGCGAGCCCAAGGAGGCCGCGAACTGGATCCTCGGGGACTTCCGCAAAATGCACAACGAGGCCGGGATCGCCGCGGACGAGGCGCGGATCGATCCGGACGCGCTGGTGGCGGTCATCCGCATGGTGCGGGAGGGACGCGCCACCCGGGACGCGGCGCGCGAGGCGTTCCGCGCGGCCTACCTGGAGGGTGCGGATCCGGAGGCGTACATCCGGGAGCACGGACTCGGGATCCTGCGGGACGACGGGGCGCTCCGGACGATTGCGGAAAAAGTGGTCGCGGCGAACCCCGGCCCGGTCGCGGACTACCGCTCGGGCAAGGAGAAAGCGCTGCAGTTCCTGATCGGGCAGTGCATGCGGGAACTCCGCGGGCGCGCGGACGCCCAGGCGGTCGCGGACATGCTGCTGGAGCTGCTGGCGGCGCAGGCGTGATAGAGTAAGTTTTGGAC
>JAGOFF010000100.1 GCA_017997315.1 Clostridia bacterium | reverse complement strand
CCGAAGAGGACTGCCGCAACGAGGATCCGTCCCGCATCGCGGAGAGCATCCGCAGCGGCATAACCCGTGCGGAGACCTCCTTCATTCCGGACCGGGAGGCCGCGATCCGGCAGGCGCTCTAGGAGGCGCAGTCCGGTGACATCGTTCTGATCCTGGCGAAAGGAAACGAGAAATTCATGGACCGGGAGGATCGCTCCGATCCGTATGCCGGCGATGTCGACCTCTCACGATCGATTCTCATGGAGTTGGGATATCAGGCCTTGGATACCGGGGCGTTGGGGTAAAACTCCACGTACGACACAAATCCGTCGACATAGACCACGTCGATCCATTGAAACGACGCGACGGTCCGGTCCGTCGTCCGCTCCGGGCCCCCCGCTGAAATCCCGGTCGACCGGCCCGCCCGGTACCGATCCAGTATGAAATCGGCCATACCGGGATCGTAGGCTTCTCCGAGCACGGCCTGCAGCGCATCCCCCAGCAGCCGGTCCAGTCCGTCCGAGCAGAATGTCCCCTCCGCATACGCCCGATCCCGGCCGCTGTCCGTAAAGAGGCGGCCGATACCGAGCGCCAGCGGAGCGTTCCCCCAGGTCTCCCCGTCCCGGTCGATCGCGATGCGGAAGTATCCGTCCAGATTGTCCGCCTGCGCGCGGGAGTCGGCCAGCACGACCATACGGGTCGGATTCGCCGTATCCACGTCGTAGGAAGCCGTATGGAACCGGGATGTCCGCAGGATGGCTTCCAACGGTTCCAGCCGGGACAGGAAATACTCCGTCTCGGACCGGTACCGCGGCATTGCGGTGCTTTCCCGGACGGTCGGGCCGGATGTGCCGGAAATGCCGGCCGCCGATGTTGCGGCCGGTCCGGACGGGCCGGTCGCAGGTAAGGTCGTGTTCGGCACCGCAATGAACGGATTCGCTTCCGTCACGACGGCACCCGGGATCGGAACGTCGGACAGGGTCGTCGGGAGTCCTGTGGGGCCGACGTCCGGGAACGCGGCGGCGGCCGGTCCGGACGAAACCGTCGGGGCCGGCGCTGATGAGGCGGGACGATCCGTATCGGCCGGAGAAGATGCGCGGTCCGCCCCTCCCTCCGGCACGGGCGGCGGAAGGAGCGTGATCCAGGCGACGGCTGCGGCGGTCACGGCCAGGACGACAAACGAGGCAATACGGACGGCATGCGGTGCAGGGGCGGGTACCGGTCGTTTTTTCATGGACAATCACCTCGTTGTCCATGATGCGCCGGCCGGATAACGCCGTGTGCCGGATGCACGCGACACGAATCCCCCAATACGGTGAAACACAGGAACGGAGCGCAGCCGCGTGCGGCAGTCGCGGCCGTCAGCTGCGGAAGTAGGACACCCCCGCCTCAAAGATGCGCTGATCCTTGTCTCCCGGGATGTTGACCGCCAGGTGAGCCCCCGCGCTTCGCTCACTGTGTCCCATTTTGCCGAATATCCGTCCGTCCGGACTGGTGATGCCCTCGACGGCAAAGGAAGATCCGTTCGGATTGAAGTCTGAATCCATCGATGGCCGACCGTCTTCATCCACATACTGCGTGGCGATCTGTCCGTTCAGGGCCAGCCGGCGGATCTCCCCGTCGGACGCGGTGAAGCGTCCTTCGCCGTGCGAAACCGGAATGGCGTGCATGTCGCCGGGCATGACCAGCGACAGCCAGGGTGAACGATTGGAAACAACCCGGGTACGGACATAGGAGGAGACATGCCGCCCGATGCGGTTGAACGTCAGCGTCGGTGACGAGGACGTCAGCGGTTCGATTTTTCCGTACGGCAACAGTCCCAGTTTCATCAGGGCCTGGAAGCCGTTGCAGATTCCGAGGACCAGCCCGTCGCGCGCCTGCAGCAACCGGTGGATCTCCTCGACGATATGCGGTTCCCGAAGCGCGGCCGCGATGAACTTGCCGGATCCTTCGGGTTCGTCCCCCGCGCTGAACCCGCCCGGCAGCATCAGGATCTGCGCACGGGCGATCCCGTCGCGCAGCGCCTCCATCGATTCGCTCAATCCACGGGGCGTGATGTTCCGAACCACCAGAATTTCGGTCTTCGCGCCGGCGCGTTCGAATACGCGCGCGGTGTCGTACTCACAGTTGGTGCCCGGGAAGACCGGGATGAACACGGTAGGCCTGCCTGAGCCCGGCCGGGCTGCACGTCGGGGCGGCGCATCTGCCGGCACCGCTCCCGTCGCCGCCGGCAGTGCGGCCTGATCGGCTCCTGCCGGGGGAACTCTGCCGGGAAACACCGGCTCCAGCGTCCCTTCCCATGCCGCCAACGCGTCCGCGAGCGGCAGGGCTCCGCCGTCCGCGTCGAAGCGCTCCGCTTTCTGCGCGGAACCGACCCGGACCGCTCCGGCGGCATCGAGCGCATGCAGGGCGCCGGTATCCGTCGGAGAGACCGCGACCAGCAGGGATGCACGGTCGTCGGCGAACAGGCTGGCGTCATCCCAGCCGGTTTCAAACCGGAAGCCGAGTCCGTTTCCGAAACACATCCTCGCCACGGCGACCGCGACACCGCCGGACCGGACCGTCGCGCACGCCCGGACAGAACCGTCGCGCATCAGCGCGTGCACCGCGGAAAACCGGGCGGAGAGCGCCGCAGGATCGGGCAGCCCATGTCCGTCCCGATCGGCGCGAAGAAGGAAGACGACCGAGTCCGGATCCGCCAGCGCAGCGGATACGATGCGATCCGCCCGGGCGAATCCCACCGCAAACGACACCAATGTCGGAGGCACGTTCAGATCCATGAAACTGCCGGACATGCTGTCCTTGCCGCCGATGGCCGCAAGCCCGAAGTCCCGCTGCGCACGGTAGGCGCCCAGGAGCGCGGCCAAAGGCTTCCCCCAGGCTTGCTCGTCACGCATGCGTTCGAAGTATTCCTGGAAGGTCAGCCATACGTCTTGCGGATCCCCGCCCATCGCCACGATCCGGGCGACGGATTCAGCCACCGCATAGTATGCGCCGTGATACGGGCTGCGCGCCGACAGCCACGGGTCGAATCCGTACGCCATCAGGGTGCAGTCGTCCGTCTCTCCATCCAGCACGGGGATCTTGGCCGCCATTCCCTCCTCCGGTGTCGATTGCCGGCTGCCTCCGAAAGGCATGAGGACCGTACCGGCACCGATCGTGGAGTCGAACCGGGCAGCCAAGCCCTTGCGGGAACAGTTTTCCAGGCGGGAAAGCTCCGTCTTGAGCCGTTCGGCGAACCGGGTTTCCGCCGGCCGGCCGGTCGGCCAGACCGACTCCGGAGCCGGGGCGGCCACAACCGCTCCGGACCGCTGCGGGGCGCCGTTCGTATCGATGAAGGAGCGGGCGAGATTGACGATCTCACGTCCCCTCCAGTGCATGACCATCCTCGGACATTCGGTCACCGCGGCGACCGGAACCGCCTCCAGGTTTTCCTTGTCGGCGGCCAGGACAAAACGTTCCAGATCCGCAGGATCGATCACGACCGCCATGCGCTCCTGGGATTCGGAAATCGCCAGTTCGGTGCCGTCCAGACCGTCGTATTTCTTGGGGACGGCGTCCAGGTCGATGTCAACGCCTTCCGCGAGTTCACCGATCGCTACCGATACCCCGCCGGCGCCGAAATCATTGCAGCGCCGGATCAAGCGCGAAACCGCGGGATCACGGAACAGACGCTGCAGCTTGCGCTCGGTGACCGGATTGCCTTTCTGGACCTCCGAGCCGCACGAGGCCAGGGAGGTCTCGTCATGTCCCTTCGAGGAGCCGGTCGCTCCCCCGCATCCGTCCCGTCCGGTCCGGCCGCCCAGCAGCACGATGACGTCTCCCGGACGCGGCCGTTCCCGGACCACGTTCCCGACGGGCGCCGCCGCGATGACGGCGCCGATCTCCATCCGTTTCGCCACATACCCGGGGTGGTAGATCTCGTCCACCTGCCCGGTCGCAAGTCCGATCTGGTTTCCGTAGGAGCTGAAGCCGGCCGCGGCGGTCCTTGTGATCTTGCGCTGCCACAGCTTGCCGGGAATCGTGTCGCCTGCGGGCGCCGTCGGATCCCCGCTTCCCGTCACGCGCATCGCCTGATACACGTAAGACCGTCCCGACAGCGGATCGCGGATCGCGCCGCCGAGGCAGGTCGCGGCGCCGCCGAACGGCTCGATCTCGGTCGGATGGTTGTGCGTCTCGTTCTTGAACATGACCAGGTAGTCCCGGTCCTCTCCGCCCGCGCGGACGGTGGTGCGGATGCTGCACGCGTTGATTTCCTCCGAGACATCCAGCCGGGGAAGCCGGCCTTCGGCGCGCAGTTCTTTCGCCGCGATCGTCGCAAGATCCATCAGGCAGACGGGGCGGTTGTCCGCCTTCTCCCCGTACACGTTCCGGCGGGAGTCCAGGTACCGGGCGTAGGTGTCCCGGATCCGTCCAGCCATTTCCGGATCCCCGTCGAACCGGATGTCCTCGAGCCGCGTCAGGAACGTCGTGTGCCGGCAATGATCCGACCAGTACGTATCGAGCACACGGATCTCGGTCAGGGTCGGGTCCCTGCCCTCATCGCGGAAGTAAGGCTGGCAGAAGCGGAGGTCGTCGAGGGTCATGGCCAGTCCGAGGTCGCTGCGCAGCCGGTCGAGCGCCGGAAGGTCGAGTCCGCGGAATCCGTCGATCACCGGGATGTCCTCCGGGACTTCGGCGGCCTGTTCCAGCGTGTCCGGTTTGTCAAGGGAAGCTTCACGGGCATCGACCGGATTGACAAGATAGGCTTTCACCCGCTCGCGGTCCGAAGCGGCCAGTTCGCCGGTCAGGCAATATACCCTGGCGCTGCGGCACTCCGGCCGGTCCCCTCCGGTCAGGAACTGCACGCACTGCGCCGCGGAGTCCGCGCGCTGGTCGTACTGGCCCGGCAGCGCCTCGACCGCAAAAACGAACGCGTCCGGCGGCACCTGGATGGTTTCGTCGAACACATCGTCCACCGGGGGTTCGGAGAACACGATGGTTCTCGCGGACTCGTACTCCGCGTCCGTCACGCCCGACAGGTCGTACCGGTTGAAAATGCGGACGCCGGTCAGTCCGCGGATCCCCAGGCTGTCGCGAAGATCATGCAGCAGGGATTGAGCCTCCACGTCGCAGCCGGTCCGTTTGACGGCAAAGATCCTTCGTACGAGCTTTTTCCTGTCCATCCCGGATCCTCCTGGCGTCAGACCGACGTCTCCCCGATCATCGCGGCCGATCGCGCCAGAAAGGCCGCGAGTCCTTCCGCATCCAGCGTGCCGTGCCCAAGGCGGGCCATGTCGTACAGGTGGCGGGCGACGGTGTCCGCCCGATCCCGGGTCTCCTCGCCCGCCTGGAGTTCCAGGAGGCGCGCCACCGCGGGACTGTCGGTGTTGACGACCAGGGTGAGTTCCTCGGGGAACAGATCCTCCGTGCCGTCCGCGTCGGCCTGCATGCGGCGGAACTGCTTCCGCATTTCCTCCATACGGCGGGACTCCTCGGACTCCTGGATCATCGCGGGCAATGCGGATGCGCCCATCGCAAGCGCTTTCACCGCCAGTTTGTCGTTTCCGGCGGCGTGCCGGAACAGCGATTCGAGCGTTGCGAGGCGCTCGTCGTCCTCCGGGGCTTCCTCTCCGTCCAGACTCGCGTCGACGCGCAGGAACCGGATTTCGTGGTTCTTGTACTCGATGAAAGACATGAAGTGGTTGTCGATCTCGTGGTCGAGGATCGCCACCGCCAGGCCCTTGTCGCGCGCGCGGTTGATGTAGACGACCTGCTGGCGCGGATCCGGGGTGTAGAGGGTCTTCGCGTCCAGTTCCGTCAGCGTGCGGAAGCCGCCGCCGACCGAGGGGAACAACAGCGAACCCTTGACCCGGTCATAGAATTTTTCGTCGCGCAGGCAGCCGTATTTGACAAACACCCCGATATCTTTCCAGTATCCGGAGTATGCCTCGCGATCCGTCTCGAACAATGAGTTGAGTTTGTCCGCAACCTTGCGGACGATGTGCTGCGACAGCTTCTGCACGTAGGAATCGTTCTGCAGGAAACTCCGGGAGACGTTGAGCGGCAGGTCGGGGCAATCCACGCAACCGCGCAGCAGGAAAAGGAATTCGGGCAGGATCTCCTTGACGTTGTCCGCGACGAACACCTGGTTGTAGAAAACTTTGATCCGGCCCTCGAGGGATTCGTACAGATTGTCCGTGCGCGGGAAATACAGGATCCCCTTCAGGTTGAACGGGTAGTCCATGTTGAGGTGGATCCAGAAGAGCGGCTCGCGGAAATCCATGAACGTCGAACGGTAGAATTCCTTGTACTCGTCGTCCGTACAGTCTTTCGGCGCCTTGAGCCACAGCGGGCGGGTGTCGTTGACGGGTTTCTCTTCGGCCTTCCCGGCGCCTTCTTCCCCCCGCGCCTCTTCCCCGGTCTTGTCTCCGGCATCCGTCCCCTTGTCCTCCCGGACTTCTTCAAGATAGATCGGATACGGCATGAACGCGCAGTACTTCCGCAGGATGGATGCCACGCCCTCCTTCTCAAGCAGTTCGCGGCCGTCCTCGGACAGGGTCAGGGTCACCATCGACCCGCGTGCGGAGCGGTCGGACTCCCCCATCTCGTACCCGATGCCGTCCGTGCTCCGCCAATGCACGGCGGTCGCGCCTTCCTGCCACGACAGGGTGTCGATGCGCACATGGTCGGACACCATGAACGCCGAGTAGAAGCCCAGGCCGAAGTGTCCGATGATGCCCGCGGTCTCGACGCTTTTCCCTTTGTACTTTTCAACGAAGTCCATCGCTCCCGAGAAGGCGATCTGGTTGATGTATTTCCGGACCTCCTCCGCGGTCATCCCGATCCCGTTGTCCTCGACGGTGAGAATCCCGTTCTTTGCGTCCCAACGGACGCGGACGGCATAGGCTTCGTCCTCCGGCACGTCCGCCTCGCCCGCGCCGGCCAGCCGGCGCATCTTCTCGATGGCGTCCGATGCGTTGGAAACCAGTTCGCGCAGGAAAATGTCCCGGTCCGAATAAAGCCACTGACGGATGATCGGAAAGATGTTTTCCGTCGTTACCGACACACTGCCTTTTTCTTCAAACATGACTGAACCTCCTGAACCCATGATGTTTTTTATCGGCCGGCGCCGCCCTCCGGGGCGGACGCGCGGACATAGTCGTCCAGAATCGCCGCGTAGCGCCGCCGGACGGCGCGTACCACCGGATCGGCGGGATCCAGTTCCAGCGCGCCGATCCGCGCGACCGGCAGCACATCGATCGGCGAGCCGGTCAGGAACGCCGCCGACACCGCGCCGGCAACCAGTTCATCGTACGTGAACATCGCGGTCTCAAGGCGGAATCCGGCTTCGAGCACCGCTTTGTGGACGTGGCTGCGGGTGATGCCGAGCAGGATCCTGTCGTCCGGCGCGGTATACACCGTTCCGTCCCGCACAAAGAAAAGATTGGACCGGCTGCCCTCGGTGAATCGTCCCTCCCGGTCGACCAGCAGGATCTCGAACGGTCTCCCGTCCGGCCCTCCGGCCGAGAAAGCCGCGGCGACCGCGCGCTTGTAATCCTCGCGCACGGTCTTGATGTTCGGGGTCTCCCGTTCCCAGGAAAGCAGGCCGCAAGCGACTCCGTGCTCGATCATCCCTTCGGACGGATAATAGTACGGTCCGAGGTGCAGTACCGAATGGCGGCCGGTCAGCACGATGCGAAGGTTGCATTGGTCGCGGCCCTCCGCCTCCAGCAGACGCAGCGCATCCCGCCGCAATCCCTGCGCATCCACCGGGAACGCCCCCGCCACCGACCGGGACAGACGGGCCATATGGTCTTCCCAGAAAAGCGGCACACCACGCAGCACCCGGATCACCTCGTAGTACATCGGTTCCGTCACCGGCCGGGAAAATCCCTCGGCATCGCGGCTGTCCGCACGGGACAGGCGGCCGTCCGCAACCAGCCAGCCGCCTGTCAGATCGTCTATGAGAGGATAGGCCATCGGGAACCTCCCGTATGAAATGCGATAGAATGGCGTTATGATGATACACGATTATAGCACACCCCGGACCGTTCCCGTCCCTTTGACACGCCACCGGGCCGGTGCTATACTATCCTAAATTTTTATGCACCCTTGACTACGTTTATCCGTACATTGCTGCGT
>JAGOFF010000099.1 GCA_017997315.1 Clostridia bacterium | reverse complement strand
TCCTGCTCATCCAGCTGGCGGTGTACCGGCTGTATCGGTTGCCGTGGGGAGCGGTCGCGTATGCGGCCGAGCTGACCTGTGCCGCCGGGCTGCTGCTGGCGGGATGGGGATTCGTCCGTTTCGTCCGTCGGCACCGGACTCTGGATGAACGGATCCGGGCGGTGCCGGTCGACGACCGGGAGTTCCCGGACGCGCGGGACCGGATCGAGGAAGACTACCAGGAACTGGTGCGCCGGCTGCATGAGGAGAACGCCCGGATCACCGGGGACCGGGACCGCCGGCTCGCGGAGATGAACGACTACTACACGCTGTGGGCGCACCAGATCAAGACCCCGATCGCCGCGATGCGGCTGCTGCTGGCGTCCCCGCAGCCCGATCCGGGCGCGCTCGGCCAGGAACTTTTCAAGATCGAGCAGTATGCCGAGATGGTCCTCCATTATCTCCGGCTCGAAAGCCTCTCCTCCGATCTCGTCCTGCGGGAGCACGATGTCTCGGCCCTCGTCCGGGAAACGGTCCGGAAGTACGCTCCGGTCTTCATCGGGACCGGCATCCGGCTGGATCTCGCGGAGTTCACCATGCCGGTGCTGACCGATGCGAAGTGGCTCGGGTTCGTCCTCGGGCAGATCCTGTCCAACGCGCTCAAGTACACCCCGGCCGGCAGCATCACGATCCGGCCGGATCCGGCGGATCCCCGCGCGCTGTTCATCGAGGACACGGGGATCGGGATCCGTGCGGAGGACATCCCGAGAATCTTCGAGCGCGGTTTCACCGGCGAGAACGGCCGGACCGAACTGGGGCAGATTTCCACCGGCATCGGGCTGTATCTGACGCGCCAGGTGCTCTCCCGGCTGTCGCACACCGTTTCGGTCGAGTCCGAGGTCGGGCGGGGAACGCGGATCCGCCTCGGATTTCCGGATCTTACGGAAATGTAATCTCTCCACCGCCCCATGTAAGCCGGTGAAATGGCACGGCCGCCGGGACTCCGGTACGCTGTTCCCAATCTACAGACAGGGAGGAGCGGCTCATGCAACTGCTGGATGTCCGCAATGTCAAGAAAATCTATACTACCCGTTTCGGCGGGAACCAGGTACAGGCGTTGTCCAACGTCTCGTTCTCGGTCGAGAGCGGCGAATTCATCGCGATCATGGGGGAGTCCGGATCGGGCAAGACCACCCTGCTCAACATCCTGGCTTCGCTGGACAAGCCCACCAGCGGCGAGGTGCTGCTGGAAGGCCGCCCGATGACGGCGATCCGGGACCATGCGCTTGCGGCCTTCCGCCGGGACAACCTGGGATTCGTCTTTCAGGACTTCAACCTGCTGGACACGTTTTCCCTGCGGGACAACATCTTCCTGCCGCTGGTCCTGGCGGGCCGGCCGTACCCGGAGATGGCGGGCCGGCTCGAACCGATCGCGCGCAGCCTCGGGATCGAAGACATCCTCGCAAAGTTTCCCTATGAAGTGTCCGGCGGGCAGAAGCAGCGGGCCGCCATCGCCCGTGCGCTGATCACGCAGCCCCGGCTGGTGCTGGCGGACGAGCCGACCGGAGCGCTCGATTCCCGCGCGTCGGCCCAGCTGCTCCGGATCTTCCGCAGGATCAACGCCGAAGGCCAGACCATCCTCATGGTCACGCACAGCCTCCGGGCGGCCAGTCATGCCGGCAGGGTACTCTTCATCAAGGACGGCGCCGTGTTCAACCAGGTGTACCGCGGCGACGCCGACAATGAAGCGATGTACCAGAAAATTTCCGATACGCTGGCCGTCCTGCAGGCGGGGGGTGACCGGATTGAAGCGTGACCGGTTCTTTTTCCTTCGTCTGGCGGCCGTCAACCTCCGGAAGAACGGCCAGACCTACACCCCTTTCCTGTTGACCTGCACCGGGTGTTTCTGCGTGGTTTTCACGATGCTCACGATCGCGTTCGATCCGGGCATCCAGGATCTGCCGGGAGGCGCGAGCCTCCGGTCCATGCTGGCTTTCGGAGTGTGGATCCTCGGGATCTTCTCCGCGGTGTTCATCCTGTATACCAACAGCTTTCTCATGAAACGGCGCAAGAAAGAGTTCGCGCTGTATGCGATCCTCGGATTGGAACGCCGGCACGTCGCGCGCGTCCTGCTGCTGGAGGCGGTGTACTCGTATCTGCTGACGGCGGGCTCCGGCCTGCTGCTTGGGGGGCTGACCGGCAAGCTGGTCTTCCTGGTGCTGCTTCGGATCGTCCGTGTCCCGACACCCCTGACCTACTCGCCTTCCCCGCAATGGGCCGTGGTGGCCGCAACGGCCTTCGCGGGAATCTTCACGCTGGTCCTCCTGTCCAACCTGGTCCGGATCCGCCGCGCGAGTCCGGTCGCGCTGCTTCAGGGGGAGCGTTCGGGGGAGCGCGAGCCGCGGGCGTCCTGGATCCTGACCCTGGTGGGACTCGCGGCGCTGGGGGCCGCCTACTGGTTCGCGCTCACGGTCGAGACCCCTTTGTCCGCACTGGCGTATTTTTTCCTCGCGGTCCTGCTGGTGATCGCCGGCACTTTCGCGCTGTTCACCTCCGGCAGCATCAAACTGCTCAAGATCCTGCGGCGGAACCGCCGCTTCTATTACCGGCCCGGCAATTTCATCTCGGTCTCGGGCATGATGTACCGCATGAAGCAGAATGCCGCAGGGCTGGCGAGCATCTGCATCCTGAGCACCATGGTGCTGGTCACGCTTTCGACCACGGTCGCTCTGTACGCCGGCGCCAAGGAAAACCTGGCCGGCCTGTATCCCCGGGACATGACCCTCAACTGGGAAGCGTCGCAAGGGACGCGGGAGGATCTCCTGGCGGACATCCATGACATGGCCGTCCGGCATGGTGTGGAGATCCGGGACGAGACCCGTTTCGATCAGTTGTCGATGCGCGTCACGCGCCAGGGCGACTCGTTCGTCCGCGACGACGGGGCATCCATGGGGATTGACGATATCCAGCTTCACCTGATCACGCTGGAAGAGTACAACCGGATCACCGGGAGCGCGGCGCGTCTGGAAACCGGGGAGATCCTGATCCACAGCAACCGGAAGCCCTACGGCGCGGATACGGTCCGGACGGGTGCCGCCGGACCGCTGTACACAGTCCGGCAGGAACTGGAGGAGTACACGCTGGAACAGAAGCGGCCTGACACCGCACAGCAGGTCTACACGATCGTCACAGCCGGGGAGGACGCGCTCGCGGACTTCGCTTCCGGAGTCGGGCGGTCGGACGGCAGCGATCCGATGGCGGGGATGCGCCATTATGTGTTGTTCGATATCAGCGGGACGTCCGACGACGAGAAGGCTTTCGCGGAGGAAGCCGGAGCCGCTGTATGGGAAACCCTCGACACTGCGGTGGTCGAAAGCCGCCAGCTCACGGAATCGAACTGGTTCTGCACGTTCGGGGGATTCCTGTTCATCGGGATCTACATCGGCGGCATGTTCCTGATGGCCACCGTGCTGATCATCTACTACAAACAGGTTTCCGAGGGCTATCAGGACCGGACGCGCTTCGAGATCATGCAGAAGGTGGGGATGGACCGCAGGGAGGTCCGCCGGACGATCCGGCGCCAGATCCTGCTGGTGTTCTTCCTTCCGTTGGCGGGCGCGGTGGTGCATCTCGGATTCTCGTTCGGTTTCCTGCCCAAGATGCTGGCGTTGTTCGGACTCTATGACATCCCGCTGTTCCTGCTGTGCGCCGCCCTGACCCTGCTGGTGTTCGCGCTGATCTACCTTGCGGTGTTCGCGGTGACGGCCCGGACCTATGACCGGCTGGTCCGGTTCGGTTCCGAAACCCCCTGAACCGGCCATTCGTCCGCCAGGACGGCATAGGTCAGCTCATCCCACCAGATGGGCTGGCCTTGCTCCGTCCGCCGGAACGTCACGGCCTTGGGGGACAGCCCCTCGCGCCGCATCCCCAGCCGTTCCATCAGCCGCCAGGACGCCGGATTCTCCAGTGCGCACTTCGCGGCGACCCGATGGATGCCGAGCCGGCGGAATCCGTCGTCGAGCACCGCCCGGCAGGCTTCGGTGGCGTATCCGTGCCCGTGGAACCGGTTGTTGAAGATGTAGCCCAGTTCCCAGGTCATGAAGTCCTCCGGCTGGATCCGCTCGAAGTACACATGTCCGATCATCTTGCCGGCGTCCGGGGCCCCGCGGAGTTCGACCGCGCGGAACGCCTCGTTCTCCGCAAGCTTTTCCGCCTGCCGGCGGCACGCTTCGTCACTGGTCTCCCAATCCCGCTCGAACCACATGACCTCCGGTCGGGAGACATACTCCTGCAGATCCCGCCAGTCCGCCGGACGGAACCGTCGGACGATGAGTCGTGGGGTCGTCAATCCGTTCATACCGCCTCCGCGCACACGGCAAACCATTCCCCGCCCGGCACCCGTTCGTTTCCGGCCAGGTCGTTCCAGATATGGGTGGGCTGAAAGCCCGCGGCAGTGAGGAACGATCGCGCATCTTCCGGTTCGTAATCGTGGAACCAGTTCCGGAACACCCGGACACCGTCCTCGTCGGTCACCACATACTGGTCGCACCACACCGACGCGTCAGGAAAATCAAAGTCCTTCTCCAGTACCAGATGGGGCTTCGCGCTCCAGAACCCCGCGTCGGAAACGTACCAGGTGTTGCGCACGCCGGTCCGCCGGCGGTGGACACGGGTGCTCAGGTCGAACAGAAAGATCCCGCCCGGACGCAGGGACGCACGGACCGCTCCGAGCAGCCGGTCGCGCGCGGCGTCCGAAAAGGTGTTGAGTTCGCCGTACACCTGGATCGCCGCGTCATACTCGCCGTGCCCCTCCAGATCAAGGAAGTTCATCCGGCGGTAGTCGATCTCAAGCCCCTCCCTCACCGCCGCCTCCCGGGCGTACCGCAGCGAGTTTTCCGAGAAATCCACCCCGGTGACGCGGACGCCGGCACGCGCGAGGCGGATCGCGTACAATCCGGGACCGCAGCCGAGGTCGAGCAGCCGCATGCCGGGCCTGACCAGGCCGGAGTCCAGCCAGAACCGCACGGTGGCGTCGATCGTGGCGGAGCCCCGGCTGGCGGCTTCGGACGAGTCGTCCAGATGGGTCTCCAGCAAACAGGGGGCGATATGCGGATCCTGCCAGATGGTGCCGGTTCCGGGAGCATACATTGCCGGGGTGCCCATCAGGTCCGGGAGAAGGGGGAGAAGCGGATTCATGCAGTGACTCCTTTTATGGATAGTTTAGTACAGTGTAGCGAAAATCCGGCGGCTCCGCCACCGTCCGTGGACACCTTGACACGGGACTCCGTCTTTCATGGTATACAGGCCGCCCGCAAGCGGCCATGCAGGAAAGGAGCCTGGAGATGAAAACCATGAAGAACATGCCGGTATGCGATTTGAGGAGCTACCTCACCGCAGAGGCCGCCCAGGACATCGGGGAGATCCGGAACGTGGCGGTGGTCGTCCTGCCGAAGGATGCATCGGACGAAGTCAGGCAGGCGCTTCACTCCATTCCGATGGAGAACGTGGCGTCGGTGATCGAGCTGGAGAAGGATGCGCGTCTCCGCATCATCAACGGGGTTTCGGAGATCGGGGAATCGGATCTGGGAACCAGTGAGACCAACGCGCTCATCATCAACGGTGTCTCCCTCTTCACGGACATCACGCCGGAATCCCGGGCGATCCTGTTCCTCAACGGGGTCGCGATCATCAACGCACGGCTCAAGTCCCATCCCGGACTCGAGTTCGCGCTTGTCAACGGAGTCCGTCTGTTCGCGGAGTTCGATGCGTACAAATGGTTTCCGGACAAGATCGAGGTCGACCGCGACTTCCTGACCTGGCTTGCGCCCGGTATCGCGGTCATTGCCGGAAACAAGATCCGGATCGCGGAAGATGTTACGATGGATCTGCTGCAGGAGAAGAAGACGACCTTCATCGCCGGAAACAAGATCGAGTGTCCCGCCGCGATTCTCGGGTATGTGAAGTCCGTTTCCAAGGTAGGCAACAAAGTCATTGTCCGGGGCGCTGACGCGGAATCGGATGAAAAGGGAAATGAAGACGGAAACGGAGACCGTGACGCCGACTGACCGGGAGACCGTATTCCAGACCGTGTACGATCGGTTCGCGGGGAGGGTGTTCGCGTACTTCTCGTCCGGCTTCGGGCCCGATGCCGCGGAAGATCTGACCCAACAGACGTTCCTGAACGTCTGGCGGTATCTGTGCGGATGGAACCATCCGGAACCGGATTCCTGGAAGGCATGGATCTTCCACGCCGCGCGCAATGTGCGGAACGATTTTCTGCGTGCGCGGCTTGCCCGTCCGGATCCGGTTCCGTACGACGACGCGTTGGATCCGGACGCGGACGGCCCCTCCGCCGACCTGGTGGAGCAGATCGCCGTCCGTACCGCGTTCCGCCGACTGCGCCCGGAAGACCAGGATCTGCTGTTGTACCGGGCCAATGGGTTGAACAGCAAAGAAATCGGCAGCATCCTCGGCCGGTCCGCGTCCGCGGTCCGGTCAAGGATGCAGCAGGCCAGGGATCGGTTCCGCGCCGAACTGGCGGATTGCGGGGTGTGTACGGATGAGTGAGCCGCGCCGGTCGGACGACCTGCTGAACCGCATGCTGGCTGCGCATGCGCCGTCGGACGCGGTGCTGCACCGGCTGCGCGCGCGGATCGGCGAAGCTGCGGAGCGCAGTACGCCGCCGGATCCCGGGGCATTGGTCTCGGACATCTTCCGCCGGGCGTTCCGCGTACTGCCTGAATTCCGGGTGTTGCTCTCCGACTAGCGATACCGGCGTGCGCGCCGGATCACGGCGTATCCGCCGCGCCGTCCAGCCTGCGGGTCCGGATGTCCTGCAAAACCCGGTCCCGGAACGCGGCCAGCGGCATCGGCCCCAGGTCGCCCCCGCCTCTCCTGCGGACCGACACACTGCCGTCGGCGGCTTCCCGATCCCCCACCACGAGGAGATACGGGATCTTTTCCTGCACCGCGGCGCGGATCTTCGCCCCGATCTTGTCGTTTCCGATGTCCGCCGTGACGCGGATATCCTCGTCGCGCAGCATGCCCAGCGCCTGCTCCGCCCAGCCCTGCGCACGTTCGGTGACAGTCAGGATCCGGGCCTGTTCCGGAGCCAGCCAGACGGGGAAAGCCCCGGCATACTGTTCGATCAGGGTGCCGACAAACCGTTCCATCGAACCGAGCAGCGTACGGTGGAGCATGATCGGGGTGTGCTCCCGTCCGTCCGGTCCGACATACGTCATTCCGAACCGCGCGGGGAGGTTCATATCCAGTTGGATCGTCGTCCCCTGCCATTCCCGGCCCATCGCGTCGACCGCCTTCATATCGATCGCCGGACCATAGAATTTCGCGCCCCCGACATCCTTGCGGTACGCCATTCCGCGGCTGGTCAGAATGTCTTCCAGCGTATGCTCCGCGAGCTGCCAGACCGGTTCGTTGGGGATGTATTTGGCCGCCATCTCCGGATCCCGGACCGACAGGTACACATTGAGCTTCTCGAATCCGAAGGTCTTGTTCATGGACAGAGCGAACTCGATGATCCGGTTGACTTCCTCCACAAACTGGTCCTCGGTGCAGATGACGTGCGCATCGTCCTGCGTGAATCCGCGCACGCGCAGCATGCCGTGCAGCGTGCCGGATTTTTCGAACCGGTAGCAGCTTCCGAGTTCGCACCAGCGCAGCGGGAGTTCCCGGTAGCTGCGGGGGCGGGACTTGTAGATGCGGACATGGAACGGGCAGCTCATGGGCTTGACGAAATACGCCGACTCCTCCGAGGCATCCTTGACGCTCATCGCCATGGAAGGGTACATCATCTCCGTAAAGTGCTCCAGATGTCCCGAGGTCTCCCACAGGGAGCTCTGACCGACATGCGGGGTATACAGGTACTCATATCCGTGGCGGCGGTGTTCCCGGCGCCAGTAAGACTCGATCTCCTCCCGGACGACTGAGAGCTTCGGGTGCCACAGAACCAGTCCGGCGCCGACATACTCGTCGATCGAGAACAGGTCGAGCTCCTTGCCGAGTTTCCGGTGGTCCCGGTTCTTCGCCTCCTCGAGCCGGAGCAGCCACTGCTCGAGGTCTTCCGCCTTTTCAAACGCGGTGCCGTAGACGCGCTGGAGCATTTTGT
>JAGOFF010000098.1 GCA_017997315.1 Clostridia bacterium | reverse complement strand
AACACATACACCTCGGGACGCCGGACGATCGCCCGCGCGATGGCGAGCCGCTGCCGCTGGCCGCCTGATACGTTGGTACCCCCCTGCTCGATCGGGGCGTCGAGCCCCCCCTCCATCTCCTCGACAAACGGAAGCGCCTGCGCGATGCGGAGCGCATGGCGGACTTCCTCGTCGGTGGCGCCGGGCCGTCCGTCCCGCACATTGTCCGCGACGCTCCCGCGGAACAGGAACGCTCGCTGCGGCACAAACCCGATGCGGGCGCGCAGATCGTCCAGCGCGAGTTCCCGGATGTCCGTGCCGCCGATCTCGACCGAACCCTCGGTCACGTCGTAGAAACGCGGGATCAAGTGGACGAGCGTGGACTTGCCGCAGCCGGTCGAACCGACGATGGCGGTGACTTCGCCCGGATGCGACTCGAATCCGATGCCGCACAGCACCGGATCCTCCGCACCGGGATACCGGAAGCCCACTCCCCGGAAGGCAAGCGATCCGCGCATCCCGCCGATGGGTTGCCGGGGAGCGTCGGGGCTGTGGATGGTCGGCGCGACGTCCAGGACCTCCCGGATCCGGTCACCCGACGCCACGGCCCGCGGGGCCATGATCAGCATCATGACCGCCATGATCACCGCCATGAGGATCTGGACCACGTACGTGAGGAACGCGGTCAGGTTGCCGATCGGCATCCCCGCCTCGACCCGCTTGGAGCCGAACCAGATGATCGCGACGGAAGTGAGGTTGAAAAGCAGCATCATGAGCGGCATGATCACCGCGAACATGCGTCCGATCCGGATCCCGACGTCGGCCAGTTCGGCATTGGCGATGTCGAAGCGTTTGCGTTCCAGGTCGGTCCGGACGAACGCGCGGATGACTCGGACGCCGCCCAGCTTTTCACGCAGGACCAGGTTGACGCGGTCGATGCGTTTCTGCATCGTTTTGAACAGCGGCAGCGCGTGCCGCAGCACCAGTCCGATGGCGAGCAGCATGACCGGGATCACCACCGCGATCAGTGCCGAGAGTGAACGGTCCTGCCGGAGCGCCATCACGACGCCGCCGATCATCATGATCGGGGCGGAAGCCATCATCGTCAGTCCGATGTGGACCAGCATCTGCACCTGCTGCACATCGTTGGTGCACCGGGTGATCAGCGACGGGGCGCTGAAGCGGTCCAATTCGGCCTGCGAGAAGGACTCGACATGCCGGAACACCCGTGCGCGCAACTCACGTCCGAACGACATCGACGTGAACGCGGACAGGTATGTGGCGGCGCTGGAAACCCCCGTCAGCCCAAGGGACACCAGCAGCATGGCCCCGCCCTTGAGCAGGATGTACTCCGTGTCGCCCGTCGAGATGCCGAAATTGATGATATCCGCATTGAGCTCGGGCAGATACAGGTTGGCGACCGACTGTGCGGTCAGCAGCAGCAGAACCAGTACGATCCGCACCCCGTAGGGGCGCAGCATCCGGAACAGCTTGAACATGGAACCCCTCCCGTTATTGTCCTGCCGGCGTCAGCGGGCGTCCGCGGACAACCGCCGGAGCGTCCAGGCCATGTTCTCCCCCAGTGTGACCATGGTGTCCATCCCCTCGGCGTCCTTTTCGAAGTCCCCGGGACCCTGCGCGAGCGTCATGTTCCAGTAGCTCGATCCCGGGACGACCATCTCGTTGATCCCGAAGAAGAAATTGATGGCGGCGTAGGTGAAGTTCGCGCCGGACCGCCGGGCCGCCACGACCGCGGCTCCGACCTTGCGCCGCAGGAAATCGCCGTTGGCGCCTGCGACGAATCCGCACCGGTCGATCAGCGCCTTGACCTCGGTGGTCACGTTGGAATAATACGTCGGGGATCCGATGAGGATTCCGTCCGCCGCGGCCATTTCCGCGATGATCTCGTTCATGCCGTCCTCGGTCACGCACCGCATGTTGTGCGACCGGCCGCACCATCCGCAGGCGCGGCATCCGGCGAATGTGCGGCCGCCGAGCTGGATGAATCCGGTCTCGATCCCCTCTTTTCCCAGGACGCCCAGTACGGTGCGCAAGGCATGCGCGGTATTGCCGTCCGGCCTCGGACTGCCGTTGATGGCGATGACTTTCATGGATTCACCTCGTCAAGGGATTGGTTTGAATAACAAAGATGACTATACACTCCACTCAAGGATCTTGTCCAGAAACGCCTTGAGTTCCGGAGTCGAAGGCCGGGAGAAAAGCTGTTCCGCCGGACCGGTCTCGATCGCCCGCCCCGCGGCCAGAAACACCGCCTGATCGCAGGATTTGCGGGCAAAACCCATCTCGTGCGTCACCAGGATGAGGTGGAGTCCGTCGGATTTGAGTTCCGCGATCATGTCGAGCACTTCGGCGGTGAGTTCGGGATCGAGCGCGGATGTCGGCTCGTCCAGCAGGAGCAGCCGGGGCCGGACGGCGACCGCGCGGGCGATGGCGATCCGCTGCTGCTGGCCGCCGGAGAGTTCGACCGGGTACTTGTTCCCGTCGTTTTCCAGGGAAAACCGGCGGAGGTAGCGCATCGCGGTCTCACGCGCTTCCGCGGGCGTCTGGCCGAACACGTGGATCAGCGGGAGCGTGATGTTCTCGATTGCGGTCAGGTGCGGGAACAAGCCGCGGCTCTGGAACACGAACCCGATGGTCCGCTGGTATCGCTGGAGCCCGCGGCCGACCCACTCGACCGGCTGTCCGTCCAGCCGGAGCGATCCGGCGGACGGTGCGATGAGCCCCGCGATCACGCGCAGGAGCGTGGATTTGCCTCCGCCGGACGGTCCGATGACCGCCAGCGCCTGGAAGTCCGTAGAGAACGTCAGGTCGTCGAGCACGTCGGTCCCGCCCGTGAACGCCAGCCGGATGCCGTCCAACTCAATTCGCATACCGGAACTTCCTTTCAAGGCGTTTCGTCGCAAGCGAGACCGGGAACGTCAGGGTGAAATACAGCACCCCGAGGGTGAAGTAGTTCTCGAACAGTGCAAAGGTGGCGGAACTGACCTCGGCGGTGGCCTGGGTCAGTTCGATGAGCGCGATCACCGACAGCAGCGAAGAGTCCTTGATGATCGACGCGAACTGGCCGGCAAGCGCGGGCAGGATGCGGATGACAAGCTGGCGGAACACGACCAGCCGGAACGTCTGCGTGCGGGTGAGGCCGATCGCGCGTGCGATCTCGGCCTGCGAGCTCTCGATCGAGGACAGTCCGCCCCGGATGATCTCAGAGATATAGGCGCCCTCGAACACCGACAGGATGATGACCCCCGCGACATACCGGTTGTCCACGCCCCAGGCGGTCCCTATGATGTAGTAGAACAGGTAGATCTGCACCAGCAGCGGCGTGCCGCGGATGAACTCGACATATCCGCGTGCGAGATAGGACAGGAACAGCACGCGGGAACGCAGTCCGAGTGCGGCCGCGGTTCCGAGCGCCAGGCTCGCCGCCAGGCTGAACACCGCGATCACGACGGTCATGGCGAATCCCTTCGCGAGCCGCGTGCGGTACTCCCACACCACTTCGAACCGGAGCGACAGGCCCAGCCGCCGGGTCGTGATCCAGAGGAACATCAGGACGCACAACCCGACCAGCGCCCCGTTGAACGCCTTCTTGGCGGCGGAGTCGTCCGGACCGCGGAGAAAGAGGCTTCTACTCATACGCGGCGATCAAGGTTTCTCAAAGAAGAACTTGAGACCGTTATCCTGGAAGAAGGCCTTCTCCGCCGACATGTATTCGTCTCCAAGCCGGTCGAAGCCGCCTTCCTGACGGAACTTCTCAATGAACAGGTTCATTTTGCCGACGAGCTCCGCATTGCCTTTTTTGAACGCGGCGCCCCACCCCTCGGCGACCTGGTCCGGGATATAGACCACGCGGGTGTTATCCTGGAACTCCATGTGCTTCTGGTAGATCGAAAGCTGGTCGTACATGAACGCGTCCGCCTTGCCCTGGTCGACTTCCGTCACGCATGCGGCCACATCCACCAGCTGACGGATCTCGACGAGCGGGAACGTCTTCTGGGTGTAGGTCACCGCGGTCGTTCCCTTCTTGGCGGCCAGAACCATGCCGTCCTGGTTGAAGTCCGCGGCTTTCTCAATGCCGGAATCCTTATTGACGAGCAGCGCAAGATAGGCCCATGCGTAGGGATCGGAAAAATCGACGACCTCGGCGCGCTTGTCGGTGATGGTCATGGAGGACAGAACCATGTCGACCTGGCCGGTCTGGAGCGCGGGAATCAGTCCGTCCCAGGCGATGTTGACGATCTCGACCGGACGGTCGAGATACTCCCCGAACGCGCGGACGATTTCCACGCTGATCCCGGCGGGATCTCCCGCGGCGTCCTTGGTCTCGAACGGCGGATACGCCAGTTCCATACCGACCTTGAGCGCGGTATCCTCCTTGGAGGCGCAGCCGGCCGTCATCGGGACGGCGAACGCCAGAACCAGCAGCAGGGCGGCGATGCGGATACGGGTGTTCTTTCTTTTCATACAGATCGCCTCTCTCGGTTTCGGAACCGCGTCCTATCGTTTGACGCGGAAGCCGTCGCCGGTTTCCTCGATTTCAAGGAAGACCGGCCGTTCCAACAGTGTCTGGTTGGGTTTGTGGATCGCCAGCATCTGTCGACCGTCCACTGTGTCGAAAAACATCCCGTGCCCGCCGTCTTCGGCATAGATGGGCTCGGGCAGCTGCCTCCAGGGACCCGCGATGCCGTGGTCCGACACCGCCTGCCCGATCGTGTAGCGCCGGTTTCCGGAAAAGCTCGACCAACCCATGAGCAGCCGTCCGTGCGGCAGGGTCCGGAGGAACGGTCCGTCGGTGACATATCCCAGCGGCTCCGGCCAGCCGGGCGCCTTGTCCCGCTTGTCGATCCCGGACACCCAGGGCGCGTCCTTGGCCGAAAACAGCACCAGCGGTTCGGCGTCGGGGTCAGCGGGGCCAGACAGGTCGGGCTTGAGCCGGACCGCGCACACCGTGCCGTTCCCGATCTGCACCCACTCGTGGCAGAAGACCCCCCACGGGCGGCCGTCCTCGTCCACATGCAGCGTGCCGTCGAGGCACTCCCGATCCGCCGGGGTGAAAGGGCCGTCCGACACCGGCTTGAACGGACCGTCCGGATTGTTGGAGCGGAGGATCTGCGTCCCCCGGCGACGGTCCGCGGACTTGAACGAGACGAACAGGTAGAACGCACCGTCGTAGAAATGGCACTCGGGAGCCCAGTAGTTCCGGTCCGCCCAGAAGCCGGGGGGCGGCGTGAAGACGACGCGGGGGCCCTCCCAACGGTCGAGCGTGGTCCCGGTGTACACCAGCAGCCGGCCGGGATCGCCCTGCCAGCAGGTGGCGCCCTCGGTCCCGTACAGGTAGTAGCGGCCGTCGTGGACCCGCACGAACGGATCACGGAAGTTGATGTCCTCCGGTCCGACCGAGGGCATGGGCGCCGGCCGGCGCAGGATGTAGTCGTCCATGAAGAAGCCCCCGCCGATATCGGTCACCACGGAGTCGATGATGGAGAATCCCATGGCCTCGTATACCGCGATCGAGGCGGTGTTGTGCTTGTTGACGGTAAGCCGGATCCATCCGCAGCCCGCATCGGACGCGGCGGCGGTCACGCGGTCCATCATCCGGCGGGCAAGCCCCCGCCCCCGGTAGGAACGGAGCAGGTAGATCTTGCTGAGGAACATCTCGCCCGCAGCCGGTTCGGCACGGAACGCGGCATATCCGACCGGGACGCCGTCCACACGCACGAGCTCGTAGCAGGTTCCGTTCTCCTCGATATCCCGGGCGACGGCTTCCTCGGACTGGAACCGTCCGAGCATGTATTCGACCTGCGCGGCGCCGATGATCGGGGTGTAGTGCTCCGTCCAGATCACGCGTGCCAGCGCGGCCAGGGCGCGGAGATCCTCCGGGCCGGATGCGCAATCGATCTGGATCTGCTCTTCTGCGGGACCTGGCATGGATGATTCCCCTTGCTTTCGTGTGATGCGCTTCATTATACCCCAAACCCTCCCGGCCGGAGACTCTCCGGAACCGCGCACCGTGCCGGCCGGCGTGGTATGTTTAGGTCGGAAGATGTGCCGGGATGTCCCGGCGGGAGGAGGTGCCGACTGTGGATATCGGAGAGATCTATCGTCCCGGCCTGGATCGCCGGTGCTGGAACGGGGAGAACGAAACCATCCAGCGCGGAAGCGGAGGAATGTCAAACCGCGGCGCCAAGGGGCACGCATTCATATCGTTGCCGGCGGGGCGGAGCGCGGTTCTGCTCGACGCCCGAGGCGCGGGCGCGGTCGACCACATCTGGATCACGTTCAAGACCGCGCGGCGTCCGCTCGATCCCCCGCTGCTGAGGGCGCTGCGGCTGGAGATGTTTTGGGACGGGGCGTCCCGGCCGGCGGTTTCGGTTCCGCTCGGGGACTTCTTCGGGGTGATGCCCGGCGTCACGTCGGAATTTGAAAACGCGTTGTTCTCCTTTCCCCGGCAGGCGGCTTTGAACACCTATGTCACGATGCCGTTCCGGGAGTCCGCGCGGATCACGCTGTCGAACGATTCCGGCACGGATGTCACCCACCTGTTCCACACCGTGGAGTATGTGCTGGATCCCGCGGCCGCCCGCGCGGATCCCCTGATGTACTTCCATGCGGGCTGGCGCCGGGAGACCCCCAACGCAGCCGGAGCGGACTTCACGATCCTGCCGCATATCCCCGGACGGGGCCGTTTTCTCGGCTGTCATCTCGGCGTTCAGGCGGATCCCGTCTACGGCGGCGCCTGGTGGGGCGAGGGGGAAGTCAGGATGTGGATGGACGGAGACCGGGAGTACCCGACCTGGATCGGGACCGGTGCGGAGGATTATCTCGGGACCGGCTGGGGGCTCGGGGAGTTCCGGCACCGGTACCAGGGCTGCCTGCTGGCGGACGTCCGGACCGGCCGGTATGCCGGATATCGGTACCACCTGCCGGATCCGGTCGTTTTCCACGAGGGGTGCCGAGTGGCGATCCAGACCATCGGGGGCGCGTACCGGAAAGACCTGCCGGCGGCGGGAGCCGACCGACAGCCGCTTGTGGTCGTGAGCATCGACCAGGGCGGACGGCTGGTGCGCAACCTGGAGCAGTCGGTGCCGTGGCGGCCGGACGATCCCCGCATCGGGCCGGACGACTGGTGCAACTTCTATCGGCAGGACGACTGGTGCGCCACCGCGTTCTTTTACTCGGAGTATCCGGAAAATCCGCTGCTTCCTCTGGCGGATGCGGCTGCGCGGGCGGTGTAGGACGACGGTACACGCGTACGGGCCGGAACGGGCGATGAAACAAGGCGGCTCCCATGCGGAGACCGCCTTGCGTCATGTCGGATCGGGATTGGCTTAGGGAGAGTACCTCTCCGTAAGCCTCTGGCTTACGGAGAGGGGGGGAGTCCGGGTACGACCGGGGCGATAAACACGCGCGCGGCCAGTTCGGTGTCGATCATGAGCAGCGCGCTCAGATTGTCCCCCGCCAGCTGCAGGCGCTGGATGATGTCCGTGGCGTTCCCTTCCTCTTCAACCTGCTCGGTCACGTACCACTCGAGAAAAATCGAAGCCGCGTGGTCGCGGACGTCCTGGCTGACGTTCGCGAGGTTGGCGATGGACGCGGTGACCAGTTTTTCATGTTCCAGTACATGACGGAACACGTCGAGCAGCGTGTTCCAGGCGCCTTCCGGCTTCGCGATCGGCGCGAGTTCGACCGGATCGCCACGCACCTGCAGATAGCGGTACAGGTTCTGTCCGTGGATCATTTCCTCCAGATACTGTACATACAGCCAATGGGCGGCGCCCTTGAGCCCTTTTTGCATCGCCCAGTCGGACATGGCCAGGTACAGGAAGGCGGAATAGATCTCTTTGTTGATCTGTTCGTTCATGACTTTCGCGAGTTTCTCGTTCATGCCTGCTTCCTCCCTTGTGCTTTGTTTACGTCCATTCTCCCATAAGATCGGATCGCAATATGTGACAACGGTTACTCCGTAGCGCGAGGGGTGCCGCTTCCATTGTACCCGCTTCGTCGTCCGCGCGGGCGGGTGGGCCGCCCTGCACACATGGTATGGTAAACTAAATATCGGCGGGAGTCCTGCGGGACGGCTGCGGAGGATAATCGACGCAGCGACGCGGGAGACATGCCGGGGAGGTTTATCATGCCGCTGCCTGTTGATATCGATACAACAT
>JAGOFF010000097.1 GCA_017997315.1 Clostridia bacterium | reverse complement strand
GCAAACCCCTCTGCGCCCAGCGCTTTATCTGGCATTTGCCTTTACTCTGCCTGTTTGCAGTTATCTCTTCATTCAACCGGAGCCAGCACATGTCCGTGCGGCTCGATTTCCTCCTTGCGGAGCTTGACGCGGGACAGAGTCAGGATCGCCAGCAGGAACATCACCATGCCGTAGTAGAACAACGAGCGGTAGCTTTTCATCAGGTCGGCGATAAAGCCGAACAGGATCGGCGAGACGATGCTGGCGGAGAATGAAAACGCGTAGTAGAACCCCGTGTACTTTCCGGTTTCCCCTTTCGGCGCCATCTGGACGATCGTCGGATAGGAGTTGATGTTGATCAGAGCCCAACCGATACCCGCGCCGATCAGCATGATCGGCAACGCGGTCTTGCTGTTGAGCAGGATGATCAGCAGGAACATTCCAGCCATCAAAATGACTCCCGCGAGCATGGTGCGCTTGCGCCCCCACCGGGATCCGATCATGCCGGACGGAATCGCAAACACCAGGAAGGTCATGGCCATGAATGTAAGGTACTGGGAGGCGGTGCCCGGATTCATGTCAAACTTTTGCTGGCAGAACAGCGTGAAGAACGTCTCGACACCGTTGTACCCGCAAAACCAGAAGAAAATCGACAGGAGCATGAGCAGCAGGCTGGGGTTTTGGCGGTACAGCGGAGCCTTGCCGTGTCTGCGGAGAAAGAGTGCCGCTCCGTGTTCGGATTCGCTGCCCCCGTTGTCCTCCGAGGAGTACGGAACCGCAGGTTCCTTATAGAAGGCCATCAGCGCCGCCAAGGCAAGGATCATCATGACCGCGGCAAAGACGAACGGAAGCGATTCGCCGCGTTTGAACATCCAGCCCCCGACCGCAAACGCCGCGACCGAACCGAATCCACCCATGAAGTTGATCACCCCGTTGGCCCGGCTGCGGAGCGGAGACGGCGTCGCGTCCGGCATCAGGGCGACCGCAGGAGCCCGGTAGATGGACATGAAGAAGTTCATGCCTATGACCGCAGCCATCAGCATCAGGATCTGCAGGGTGTTTGTTCCGGCGGACGTATGATATGGGATGAGGATCATGAAAGCCGCGGCAACGGGTACGCCGATCACCATGTACGGGATTCTGCGCCCCAGCCTGGATTTGGTCGTGTCACTCTTCTTGCCGAAAAACGGCTGGAACAGCAGCCCAGCGATATTATCGAACGTCATCACGAAACCGACCAGCGTGGACTGTTTGATCAGCCTCTCCAGAAAGACCGGAACGTAAGAATTATAGACGCCCCAAGCGATGGATACGGAAAAGAACGCCAGCCCGATGATGAAGATCCGCTTCCATTCCAGTTTCATAAAGAATCCTCATCCCCGGGCGATACCCGACCCCTTTTTGTCCATTATAAAGATAATCCGGCGATTTCATTGGTAAAATTCTATTGAGGGGGGAAATCATTTTGGATCAATCAAGGGTGCGGTGAGGCCGCGCCCGATCCGGACGATTTGTATGACACTCCACTTGCCAGCCGGCCTTGGGCGGATCCTCGGATGGCTGTCCGCCGACAAAGACATCGTCGATGAGGTACATCAGTTCAATATCCGCCGGTTTCCCGTCGTCGCTGCGTTTTCCTTCGCCGTTCACGCCTCTCTGTCCGTGCATTTCCTTGTCGGGGTCATAGGCTCCATTCCCGAAGATGTCTCTTGGCGGAGGGAGATCTTCCTGGTGCACTTTATCCAGACGGTTTTCTATTTCCTCATGAACCTGCTGTACTATGTCGTCAAACGCCGGAAGCGCATTTCTTGCCGACTGGGCCGTGTGCTGCCGTGGGCCGTCGTCGTCGACACGATGGCGGCAGGGATCGCGATCACGGCGGCGGATCAGCGGATCACGACAAACATCACGCCGTTCATGCTCGTGTGTCTTTTTTGCGCGCTCGCGTTCTATAGCCGCCCATTCATTTCCCTTCCGTTGGCAGCGCTGTCCTATGCAGGCTTTCTGGCGGTCATCGGCATCCACCAGCCAGACAGGGCCGTCCTCGAGTCCAACCAGGTCAACGGTCTTGCAGTCATCTCGCTGTGTGCAGGGGTGTCCGTCCTGCTGTGGATGGGAATCGTCCGGAATATCCGGCAGAAACACATCATCGACCAAACTACGCGGGAATTGAACGAAACGAATGCCCGGTTGGTGCATCTGGCGGCGCACGATCCGTTGACCGGACTTCTCAACCGTTCCCGGTTCGAAGAGCATGTCGTCGAGGAGATCCAGCGGATCCGCCGATACCGCGGGTCCGCGGGCCTGCTGATTTTCGATCCGGACGACTTCAAGCGGATCAACGATCGGTACGGACATCCGGTGGGGGACGATGTGATCCGTCATATCGCGCGGCTCGTGCACGATAACCTCCGGATCACCGACGCCGTCGCGCGCTGGGGTGGAGAGGAATTCTCCGTGCTGCTTCCCGGAATCCAGACCGAAGAAGTCCGGGCGGTCGCGGAAAAGATCCGGAAGCACGTTGAAGCGAATCCGTATGTCATGCCGACCGGCGAGGCCATACCCATTACGGTGAGCATCGGCGGCTCGATGTTGGAGGCGGAAACGGAGAATCCGCTGATCCAGGCGTACCAGACGGCGGATGCAGCCATGTACCGGGCGAAGCGGCTGGGGAAAAACCGGGTCTGCATGGCGGACGACTCCATCGTTCCGCCGGAGCCCGCGTCCTCTCCGGAGTCACCGGTTTGACACGACGGCTCCCCGCATGCAATAATCACAGCGGTGTCCTCCGGGGGAGAAACCCCCGATCGCCGGCGTCGCCCGATGCCCGATCCGAGAGGATCCGTATGCCGTCCCCGACCGTACGTTTCTCGACCGTATGAAGGAGAAACCGAGCTTGGGGACTTTCATTTGACGGACCGCAGCGCCTGGCGCCGGCCGTCACAACATGGAGGTCCATATGAACCGTACTGCCATCCTGATCGACGGCGGCTTTTTTGTGAAGCGCGCCATCCGGCTCTGGGGGAAAAAGACGCCCGAGGAGCTGGCAAACATTCTGCAGGACTACTGCAACCGTCACCTCAAGAGAAACCGGGAAGACTACCACCAGCTGTACCGCATTTTCTACTATGACTGCCCGCCCATCAACAAGAAAATGCATCACCCGCTGACCAACCGGCTGATCGACTACTCGAAAACCGAGCAGTACGAGTGGCGGCTCGCCTTCCACGACCAGCTGCGCAAGCTGCGCAAAATGGCGCTTCGCCTCGGAAATCTCGACGAAGAAGGCACCAACTGGAACCTGGATCCCGCGCTGCTTCGCAGCGTGATCACCGGCAAGCTCCCCATCTCCAAACTGCGCGAGGAGGATATCATCCTCAACACCAAGCAGAAAGGTGTCGACATGCGGATCGGCGTCGACATCGCCTCGATGGCGTACAAGAAGCAGGTCGAGCAGATGATCCTCATCGCGGGGGACAGCGATTTTGTCCCGGCGGCCAAGCTCGCGCGCCGGGAAGGCATCGATTTCATCCTGGATCCGCTGTGGGCGCAGATCAAGCCGGATCTGTTCGAGCACATCGACGGTCTGCGGACCGTGTGCGAAAATCCGGTGGCCGGCAGGGATTCGTTCGAGGATGCAGGCAAAGCGGAGTACGGATACGACGAAGACGAAGACGACGGCATCGGCCACTCTCCGGTTCCGGCCCCCGTCGCAGCCACGCCCGCACCCGCTGCGGTACCGGCTGCGGCAGCCGTTCCGGCGTCGGCCGTCCCGGCGTCGGCTGTCCCGACGGCAGGCGATGCGAAACCCGCCTCTTCCCCCCGTCGCCGGTCCCGCCGCAAACCCGCCGCCAAGCCTGCCGGCGAACCGGTCAAGCCGGCAGGCGAGCCGGCCAAGTCCGCGGCGTCGGCTGCAGCGGTGCAACCGGCCAAACCCGCGGCGCCTGCTGCTGCATCGCAACCGGCCAAGCCCGCGGCATCGGCTGCAGCGACGCAACCGGAACCGTCGGGCGGCACCTCCGCGGAGCATCCGGTCCCGACGCACGACGCGGGAACCTCCGGCGTCGCAACTGCAGACGCGAAACCCGCCCGAAGCCGCAGCGCCGGCCGTCGGCACCGTCGTCCCAAGTCTGCGGCGGCCGCAGCCGATCCCTCGACCGGTGCGTCGCCCGCGGGCGGATCGGATCCCGTCTGATCCGGGACAGGATGCAGCGACGCAATGGAAAAAGAGAACGGGCAGCGCGCCCGTTCTCTTTTCGTCTTTATGGTTCCGCGGTTTTTTCCGGCTGCAGGATCCGCTGGAGAAACTGCCGGACCCGATCGCTTGCGCTGTTGGAGAACACCTGTTCCGGCGGTCCGTCCTCGACAATGACCGAGTCGTCCATGAAAACGACCCGGTTGGCGACTTCGCGGGCGAATCCCATTTCATGGGTGACCACGACCATGGTCATCCCTTCCCTGGCAAGCGCCTTCATGACCTCCAGCACCTCCCCGACGAGCTCGGGATCGAGCGCGCTGGTCGGCTCGTCAAACAGGATGATATGCGGCTGCATCGTGAGGGCTCGCGCGATGGCGACGCGCTGCTGCTGCCCGCCGGACAGCCGGGAGGGATACTCGTCCTTCTTGTCCAGCAGCCCGATTTTGTCCAGGATCGGGAGCGCGATCGCGGTCGCGTCCGCCGCACTCATCTTCTTGACGGCCTGCGGAGCCTCGATGAGGTTTCCAAGCACGGTCTTGTGGGGAAACAGGTTGAAACGCTGGAAGACCATGCCGATACCGGAGCAGATGTCGATGATGTCCTTCTGCTTGTGGTTCAGCTGGTTCACACCGTTGATGCGGTGCGCCAGCAGCCGGTCCTCGACGAAGACCTTGCCGCTGGTGATCTTTTCCAGACGGTTGAAACAACGGAGCAGGGTGCTCTTGCCCGACCCGGACGGGCCGATGACGCACACCACTTCCCCCTTGCGGATTTCGAGATTGATGTCCTTGAGGACCTGTAGATCCCCGAAGAACTTGTCTACGTGTTCCATTCGCAGCATGGACTGCACGGATGCGCCCTCCTCAATCATAGATCGCGTACCGCTTTTCGAGTTTCCCGGCGATCATCGTGAACAGCGTCGTCAGGATCAGGTACAGCAGCATGGCGGGGATATAGACCAGGGCGGATCCGGACTTTGTCTGGATCAGGTTGGTCCGGCGCATCAGGTCTGCGAGCGCAATGGCCGAAACCAGCGCGGTGTCCTTGAGGACCATGATGAATTCATTGCAGATCGGGGGGATCAGCCGGCGGTAGGACTGCGGGATGATGATCCGCCTCATCGCCTGGCCGTAGGTCATCCCCAGCGCCCGGCTTGCCTCGAGCTGCCCCTTGTCGATCGACTGGATCGCAGCCCGCACGATTTCGGCGAGGTAGGCGCCGCTGTTCAGGGAAAACGCGATCAGCGCAGCCGCGAACTTGCTCTGGATCATCAGGGCCGGCGAGATCAAGGGGAGCGCGTAGTAGACAAAGAAAAGCTGCATCATGAGCGGCGTGCCGCGGAAAAACCAGATATAGAGGCCGCAGGGCGCCGATAACCATTTGTGGCGTGATATCTTGCCCAGCGCCAGGAACACGCTCAGGACAAATCCGATGCTGACCGACAACGCCGTCAGGGACAGGGTCAGGCCGGAACCCTCGATGAGTGCAGGCAGAAACTCGCCGATTTTATGGAAAACATCCATCCGGGGGATCTCCTCCCTGTGGTGGCAAAACCGCGCCGGCGGGCCCTTTCCGGGTCCCGCCGGCGCGGCATTCCAACCGGTTTGCTATCAGCCGTTGCTGTTGTTCTCGACCATGTAGTACTGCGCGACGACGATGTCGACCATGACGCCGTCTACACGTCCGAATGTCAGTTCGTCCAGCGCCAGGTTGACCGCTTCATACGTGCTGTAGGTAAACGAAGCGCCGTCGTCCAGGAGTTCCTGGCACAGGTCGTCCGCGGTCGTTCCGGACTGCGAGCAGATCTTCATGTCGTTCATGCCGGTCTTGATATCGGTGATGTCCTTGACCGAGTCGCGGGTCAGCAGGACGACCTTGTTGGCCACATACGGCTTGGACTGCAGGAACTCGCCCATGCGGTCTTCGGTGATGGACGTCGCGGAGATGATGACATCGTAGCGGCGCGCGGTGAGGCCGTTGAAGATCTGGTCCCACGCGGTGGACTCGAATTCGACTTCCATGCCCATGTCCGCAAACAGCGCGCGGGCAAAGTCAAGATCGAATCCGATCTGCGTCTTTCCGTCATCGTCGACGAACTCCATCGGCGGATAGGAATCGTCCAGCGCGACGACGATCTTGTCCTTCTGATAGGTCTTGTCTTTGGATGCGTCGACCGTCACGTTCTGGCTGCCGCCGTCGGTCAGATTCGGGGTGATGTCCACGCCGAACCATTTCTCGGAGATTTCCTTGAGCTTGCCGTTCGTCTTGAGGTTGTCGATCGAGGCGTTGATCATCTCCCAGAACTTCGTGTCGTCCTTGTGGATGGTGACACCGATCGGCTCGGCCTCTTCACTTTCCCAGGACAGTTTGAACTTTTTCGACTGCGCATCGGTTCCGGAGCAGGCGGTCGCCAGCGCGGCGAACATGCCGAGGACCAGGGCGATGGCAATCCAGCGGATCATTTTGGTACGCATGTGGGTTCCTCCCGATTATTTGTTCTCCGCGCCGCAGTGGCGACGCATACTTATGCACGCTATGGTATCACGCTTCCCGTTGCTTGGGTATACCTATAAGGGTATCGAAATCTACGCATTTGCACAAAACTTGGCATTTTCCTGCATAAAAATAGAAATTACGGCAGCGGCTCGGCTTCCCTTCGACGAAAGAACCGGAGTTTGGTCTGCGAGATGACGACCGCAACGAAGATCGCGGCGAAACCCGCCAACTTCACGGGGGTCATTTTCTCTCCCGTCAGAAGCGCGGACGCCGCGGCCCCGAAAACCGACTCCAGGCTTAGAATGACCGCCGCTGCGGCGGGATTCGTGTGCTTCTGCCCTACCGTCTGGAGCAGCAGGGCGGCAGCGGTCGCGAACACCGTGAGGTAGCCGACCTCCAGGCAGGCCCGCAGCGGAACGGCCGACGGCATCGGTTCGAAAATCGCCCATGCGAGCCAGCAGCAGACCGCTGTCACCGCGAATTGGATCGTCGTCAGCGCGAACGGATCCCGATCCGTGGTAAATGTGGATACGCATACAAGATGGACCGCAAAAAAGAAACCGCCGAGCAATGTCAGCGCATCTCCGGCTGCGAGCGTGAATCCCTCCTGCAGCGCGGTCATGCCGACTCCGGCGATGCACAGCACAGCGGCGGCGACATGGTACCGGTCCGGGCGCTTCCGGTTGACCGCCCAATGGAGGAACGGCACCATCACGCAGTACACCGCGGTCAGAAAGGCGTTCTTGCCGGGATCGGTCGATTTCAATCCCAGCGTCTGGACGCTGAACGCCGCAAACAGGAACACACCCATGACCGCCCCGCGCCAGAGGTACTCCATCCGGATCCGGCCGCGCAGGCGCTTTCGGAAGATCAGGGCCAGCAGAACGGTCGCTCCCGTGAAGCGGACCGCAAGGATGAAATGCGTCGGCAGCGCGTCCAGCGCGCTTTTCAGGAAGACAAACGACAAGCCCCAGATCAAAGCGGCGGAAAAAAGCGCCCCCTCCGCAAGGTAGGGATGCGCGGGCCGGTCATGGACAAAAGGAATGCGTTCGGGTTTCACGGCGGACAGTGTACCCCATCGGGCGCCGGGTGGCAAGGAATCCGCCCGTTGTCTGGAATTTCCGCGCGGGTTCCGTTATGATGATGCAATATCTGCGATCCGACCGCTAAGGAGCCGACCATGCGATTTTTGCCATCCTCCATCCGATCCCGAAAGGGTGCCGCGGCACTCGCACCGGGCGCCGTCGCCGACACCGGCCGCAATCCGCGCGAGATCGTCCTGTATTTTTTCATCGTCGGACTGACCGGGCTTGCGATGGGCCTTTCGGACAGCATCTTCTCCAACTACTTCAAGGATGTCTACAACACGGGCGCGATGGCGCGCGGTTTCATCGAACTGCCTCGCGAGCTTCCGGGACTGTTGTGCATGGCGGCGGTATCCATATTGTCCGGGATGGGACTCGGAGACATGAAGACCGCCATGGTCGCCCAGCTCCTCATGATCGTCGACATCC
>JAGOFF010000096.1 GCA_017997315.1 Clostridia bacterium | reverse complement strand
CACGGAACGATTTCTGTGGGAGGCCGGCTTCTGCCTCTCCTGCGGACGCAAGGCCGCGGTCCGGGATGACGTGAATTATGCCATGGGATCGGCGATCCGGACGGTCTGCGCATGGACGCAGGTGCTTTTCGCGCTCAACGGCCGGTACCAGATGAATGAGAAAGGGTCGCTCGCGGCGGCCGACCGCATGCCGACGGCACCCGTACGCCTGGAGGCGCGGGTCGGGGAAGCCTGCCGGGAGATCGCTGCCGGACGGGGTGGAACGGCCTGGCGGATTCTGGAGGACCTGCACGCTGAGATCGGAATACTCGCAGCCCCCTGACCGACGGAGGAGAACATGCTGGCCATCCGGGACTATGAATCTTCCATGCAGTCCGAAGTGGAACGGGTATACCGCGCCTACATGGCGGATCTCGGGATCCCGTTCGATCCGGCAAAGCACCATCGCGACATCGCGGACATCCCCGGATCCTACCTGCGCGGCGGGGGGTTCTGGTGCCTGTACGACGGGGACGCGCTGATCGGCATGGCCGCGGTCCGTGCACTGGGTCCCGGCCGGGACGCGGCCGAGCTGAAAAGGATGTACGTCCTCCCGGAGTACCGCGGCCTCGGCTGCGGGACCGCGCTGCTGCTGCGCGCATTGAATTTCATGAAGTCCGCCGGCTTCGCCCGTGCGGTCCTCGACACCCGCGAAGAACTGACCGCCGCGCGGCGCCTGTATGAGAATCACGGATTCACCGGGATCCCGCGCTACAATGAGAACGCCCAGGCGGAGCTGTTCTACGGACGGGACCTCGCTTCCTGGGAGATCCGTCCGCTGTCGGTTGTCTGTCCCTCCCGGCAGTCGCCCCAACCGGATTTCGTGGTCGTTGCCGCGCGGTTCGAGGATCGGTGGATATGGGTCCGGCACCGCGAGCGGGACACCTGGGAGATGCCCGGCGGGCATGTGGAACCGGGGGAACCCCCGGATGCCGCCGCACACCGGGAGCTGTATGAGGAAACCGGCGCGGAGGCTTTCGGGCTGACCCGCATCGGGCCGTACGGGGTGGCGCGGGACGACGCGATGTCGTCCGGGGTGCTGTACCTCGCGGAGATCACGCGGCTGGGCACGCTGCCCGACTTCGAGATCGCGGAACGCAGACTGCTGGCGGAGCCTCCGGGCCGGTTGACCTACCCGGCGATCCAGCCGTACCTGAACGCATGGGCGATGGAGTGGACAGGCAGCCGGGTATCCGCCAACCCTGCGCAAGGACCGGGGGATGGAGGAAGATGAAAAAGGGATCGTATACGGTATTCCATCTCCTGCCGGTCACGGCGGCGTTCCTGGCCTGGATCGGGGACCTGCTGCTGGGATACGTGCAACCGGGCGGGATGGGGATGTACGGGATGGTCCAGACCGGCTGGGCGGACGTGGCATTCTGGCGTCCGGCGCTCTCCATGGCATTCGCCGCGGTCGCTTTCCCGCTGCAGGCGGTCGGACTGTACGCCGCCGCCCGGCAGATGACGTCGGTCTCCCCCCGGACCGGCCGAAGGTTTTTCGTCCTGGGGGGATTGGCGGTCCTGGGCGGACTGTTCATCCATGCGTTCTTCTGCCTCCCGCAAGCCGCATACCGCTTCATGGCGCAAGGGGGGGACCTGGATCGGGCGCTCCGGCTGACCGACCGGCTGTACGCGGTCATGACCCCGACGATCGGAATCACCCTCGCATTGTATGCCGTCGCGCTGGTTTTCATGTTCGGGACGGTCGTCACCGGGAAAACCCCGTACCCGCGTTGGTGCGCCGCGGCGAACCCGCTGGCGGTCGCCTGCGTGACAGTGCCGGTTTGGCTGGCCTGGAGAGATTCCGCCACCGCGTATGCGTTCATGCTCGGGACCCCGAATCTCGGGATGCTGCTTTTTTTCCTCGTGACCGCGGTGCAGGGCCGGACCCTCCGCAAGGAAGGCCGGAACCTCCCGCTGCTCGGCCTGTGAAGGAGGACCAGACATGGAAGGAGTCCGCAATGCCCCTCCCCGGATCCGTCTGCGGACGGTTGTGCTTGACGGCCCGGACGCGCATGGACTGGCGGCGTTCTACGCGCGGCTGCTCGGATGGGAACCGACGATCGAGGAGCCGTACTGGGTCCTGATGCGCGATCCGGCCGGCGGGACGGGGCTTTCATTCCAGACGGAACCGCTGTACGTGCGGCCGGTGTGGCCCGAAACCGAGGGACGGCCGCAGAAGAGCATCCATCTCGATTTCCAGGTCGACGACCTGGCCGCCGCTTCCGCACATGCGATCGGCTGCGGCGCGGTCCCGGCGCCCGCGGAGGACCAGACACTCCCCGGCGTGGCGGTGTTCTTTGATCCCGCGGGGCATCCGTTCTGCCTGTTCACCTGAGGGATCGGAAGGAAGCACCCGCGGGACTCTTCCGGATTATTTACGGAAGTCGGGTAAAGGAGACTTGCGGAATTGATATAGTGGAGGGGTAGATTCGACGCCGGCTTTCCGGCCGGCCCGGAGGTGCCCATGGACCACGTGTCGCAACTGCTGCGGGGAGCGGTCGACCTGCATATCCACGCAGCGCCCTCTCTGACGCCCCGCAGCGTCGACGCCTGGGAGGCGTTGACGCAGGCGGCCGCGGCGGGCATGCGCGGGGTTCTGCTTAAGGACCATCACGGTTCGACCGCCCCGCTGGCCGCACTCGTCAACCGGCAGGCCGGGATTTCCGGATGCCGGTTGTTCGGTTCCGTCTGCCTCAACCATGCGGTAGGGGGGATCCAGCCCGCCGCCGCGGACGCCGCGATCCGGTTCGGAGCCTCACTGGTGTGCCTTCCGACCCTGTCCGCGGCCAACCACCACGATTACCTCAACCGGTTTGCACCGGCCGCCGGCACAGCCGCCTCCCGTGCTCCGGTCTCCGGGGAGGCGCCGATCCGGCTGCTGGACGCCGACGGGAACCTGACGCCGCCGGTCCGGGCGGTCATCGACCGGGTGGCGGCGTCGGACGCGATCCTCGCGACCGGACACGCCAGCCCGGACGAGATCCGCGCAGTCATGCGGCATGCCGCGCATGCAGGCTGCCGGCGGATCCTGCTGACCCATTTTCCCGCCTATACCACCCGCGACCTCCATGAACTCGGAAGCATGGCGGACCTCGGGCCGTGCTTTGTCGAACTATGCCTCGAAATGACCGTCCGGGACCTGCCTGAGACCTGCCGGTTCTCCCATGCGCAGATCGCGGAGTACATCCGTTTCTTCGGACCGGACCGGGTCGTGCTGAGCACGGATTACGGGCACGCGCGGCTTCCGGCCCCGGTCGAGGGACTCCGGTCGTGGATCGGGGAGCTGATCGGTCAGGGCTTCCGCGACGAGGAGATCCGGACGATGACCGCCCGGAACCCTGCGCGGCTGCTCGGACTGGAGCCGGATACGGAATGACGGGAGAGAGAGGCGAAGGCATGACGGACGGAACCGGAGACCGGACGGTCTGGTACCACGGATCGAATCTGGAACTGCAGACTCTGCGGACCGGGAGCACGGTGACCCGGTGGAGGGAACTGGCCGAAGCGTTTTCACACAAACCCGCGATGCTGAGCATCGCGGACGACGGCGGTATCCTCCATACCGGCACGGAGCCCGGTATCCTGTATGAAATCGCAGAGCCTGTCTCCCTCGGGCGTGAGGTGGTCCCCCACCCGCGCACCACGATGGGCGAGGGGCTGGAATGGCTCACGACGCGGCCGCTGGCGCTCCGGCGGATCGACTGCTCCCCGGGACTCTCCCGGGCGGCGGCCGATGCGGTGATGGAACGGATCCGGGAAGGTGCGCCCGGACGGAAGGATACCCCATGAAAGAGGAGGATACGGGCATGTACGAAAAATTCCAGCGCAGCGAATGGTTCCGTCGGGACCGGTTCGGGATGTTCATCCATTGGGGGCTGTACGCCATCCCCGCCCGGGGCGAATGGGTCCGGAGCCGGGAACGGATCCCGGTCGAGGCCTACCAGCCGTTTTTCGACACGTTCGACCCGGACGGATTCAATCCCGCGCAGTGGGCCCGGGCGGCGAAGGAAGCGGGGATGAAGTACGCGGTGATGACCGCGAAGCACCACGACGGTTTCTGTCTGTTCGACAGCGCACTGACCGATTACAAGTCCGTCAACACCCCCGCGGGCCGGGACCTGGTGCGGGAGTACCTCGACGCGTTCCGCGCGGAGGGGATCAAGGTCGGGCTGTACTACTCCCTGCTGGATTGGCATCACCCGGATTATCCGCATTACGGAGACCGGCACCACCCGATGCGGGAGAACACGGCGTTCCAAGGCGCAGGGCACCAGTTCGGGCGGTATCTGGAATACATGCACGGCCAGGTCCGGGAGCTGTGCACGAACTACGGCCGGCTCGACATCCTGTGGTTCGACTTTTCCTACGACGACATGGTCGGGGAGAAGTGGCAGGCGGACCGGCTGATGCGGATGGTCCGGGAACTCCAGCCCGACGTGCTCGTCGACAACCGGCTCGAGACCAGCGGCGAGGGCTTCGGGAGCATCCTCGAGGACGAGCCGCTTCCGTGGAGCGGGGATTTTGCCTCGCCGGAGCAGATCATCCCGCCCGAGGGGCTGGTGAACCGGCGCGGGGAACCGGTGCCCTGGGAAGCCTGCATCACGATGAACAAGAACTGGGGCTACTGCGCCGGGGACCTTGCCTTCAAACCTGCATCCATGATCGTGCGCAAGCTCGCGGAGTGCGTGAGCAAAGGGGGGAACCTCCTGCTCAACGTCGGCCCGGACGCCCGGGGACGCATCCCGGCGGAGTCGCTCCGGATCCTCGGAGAGGTCGGTGACTGGATGCAGCTCAACGGGAAAAGCCTCTACGGCTGCGGCCGCGCGGAACTGCCCAAACCGGAGTGGGGCCGGTACACCCAAAGCGGGAACCGGATCTACGCGCATGTGATGGAGCCCCCGATCGGGCCGCTGCATCTGCCCGGGATCGACGCGCAACGGGTGAAGTCGATCCGGCTGCTCCGGGATGGAAGCGAAGTGCGGCTGTCTACTGGCTGGATGACGCACGGGTACCGGGGACAGATTTTTGCGGACGTGGACGCGCTGACCCACGACTGCAGGCTCCCGGATCCGGTCGACACCGTGTTTGAGGTGGAATGCTTCTAGAGGACCGGCCGCTGGAGGCTTGATCCCGGTCGGCCGGCACCGGGGCGCAGCTATCCGCGGCGCGCGTAACAGAGGTTGATTTGGGTCTCGAGGGTGTCCGTGCGCGCGGTGCGGACATACATTACATGGTCACGGGTGACAAACGGCAGATGGAAGCCGGTGACCGCCTCGTCCAGCTCGATGATCCAGTCCCGGTCCAGATCGTAGTAGAGCGGCTTGATGGCCGCGGGGATGGCGAACGTCACGATACGGCCGTCCGTTTCCGCGATCGTGCTGTATTTCGTGTTGCGCGTCACCAGGAGCGGCGAGGCGAGCCCATCGCGGATCATACGGAATCCGCTGCCGTCGACCCCATCGCCGGACGGGCTTGCGGTTGCCAACCGCTTCAGTTGTCCACTCTCGATAAAATCACGGACAAACAACGTGTCTTTTCCGGGAACGGCAAAGCTTTCCTCCACTTCGAACCCGGCCGCCTCAACCCGAACGCCGTCCTTGCCGCAGACCGTGCGCACCATGCCGGAGCCGTTGCCGTCCGCTTCACACCAGACCAGCCGGTCTTCGATCCGGACCGGGCTGGCGGCTTCTTCGCGGAAAGTCGACAGTGTGCCCGTCCGGATGTCGTAGGCGCCGATGTCGCGATGCAGGCCAAAGCCGTCGCCGTCCCCCGTGATCATCTCGAAGTAGAGCACATCGTCCAGTTCGACGATCTTCGAAGCCGGAACATGGGAGTTTACCGCACCGGCGGAATCCGTCCAGCGGGGGAGTCCGAAACTCGATGTTTCGCCGGAACCGCGGTCATGCACATACACCTCGGGATCCACCAGCGCAAGCCCTTGTGTCGTACTGGTATACCATACGATATACCGTTCGTTCACCAGATCCACCCTCCCGTTACGGCCTGCCGGAACCGTAATTTCCAGCAGGTCCGTCCAGCCCGAGGAGGGGATCGACCAGGAGGCGACCCGGATCCGCCGCTCCGCGTCTGGATCGCCGCTTGACAGCGAAAGGCAGACATCCAGTCCGTCGCCGACCCCGATCACCTCATACGTATCCATACCGTCGGGCAATGGAATGGAAGCGTTCCCGAATCCGTTTCCTACCACTTCGGAGTACAGGCGCCTGGGACGATACAGCAGCAGATCGGATGTGATTTCGACAGCGGGAATACCTTTGTAGGCACTCATCGGATCCGATGCGTCCGGAGCGGGAGCTGCCGTGGCGGTGGAAGACGGCGAGGGTGTCGGGAGCGCGGACGGCAGGGTGGTCGCGGACGTGACAGCCGGCGTCGTGGTCTCGGATGAAGACGGACCGGACGGGGGATCTGCCGCACATCCGGCAACGGACAACAGCATCAGAAACGCCAGCAGAAGAGGGAGGGTTTTTTTCATGGGACCGCTCCTCCGTACACTGCAGAGACGGGAGTATCCGAAAAGATCTTTGAAATCAGTTTAACACCCATACAAAAAAAAGCAACACACATAGTACATTACCTCTCTGGATCATATGCAAGGATGAAATCTGCCGGCTGTGCCTGCCGGTCCCGTTCCTGGTCCGTACTCCCGCAATCCGGCCGGGAGCGGTACGATGAAGCAAGGTGAAACAGGAGTCCGATTCTCCCCGATGCGTCGGCGGAGGATTTTCGCTTCAAGGAGGGACTGTCCATGGAAACCGTATATGACCGGAACCGGGTCCAGATCGTCCGGGTGACCCCCAACGTGTACTTCCGCCGGGGCGACATGCCGGCGCGCCGGCAGTCCAACGGCGCCTACATCGTATCGGGCGGGACGGTCGCGGCGGTGGACGCGACGACGGAAGAAGCCGCGCGCGAGATGATGCAGGAATCCCTCGAGGTGTTCGGGCATCCGCTGCGGTATGTGTTCCTGACCCACGGGGACGGCGATCATGTGTCGGGGCTGCCGGTTTTTCTCGCAGAGCCCCTGACGATCTTCTGTTCGCACCGGCTGACGGACCGGATCCTCCCCGCGGAGTATGACGGACCGGCCGCGGTGTTCGGGGTCGAGGGCGTCCAGACCCTGCGGATGGGCGGTCTGGAGGTCGAGTTGTCCTCCGTGCCGGTCGCGGCGCATTCCCCGCGCGACCTGCTCATCCGGGTCGTGCGGGACGGATGCGTCATTGCGGGGGATACCGGAGTGGCGCTGGGCCACCTGTACTTCCACGCCGCGGATCCGGTGGAGTGGTCGCGGACGCTGCGCGCGGTCCACGCCCGGGGCGGCTCGTACATTCTCCCGGGGCATGGGGATGTCTACCCCTGGGACCATTGGATCGAGGTCGCAGATTACATCGACCTGCTGGTCCGGGCGGGCGGCGAATGTCTGGCGCCGCTTCCCGCCGACCGTGCGGAAGCGTTGGACGAGGCTGGGGCCGCGGCGCTTGCCGCCGCGTACCTGACGGGATCCGGTGCGGACACCGCGGCGATCCGCGGGACGGCCGGCGCCCAGGCGGAGCGGGAACTGCGCATGGTGATCCAGGCGCTTGAACGGAGGCGGAAGGATGGGGCGTGACTGGAAAAGGGAGGAGAAACGGCTCTACCTGCCCGGGGGCGAGCCGGAGCGCGTGACGGTCCCGTTGGCCGGATATTTCTGCCTCGACGGCCGTGGACATCCGGCTTCGGACGCGTTTGCGGAAGCGGTCGGACTGCTCTACGCGCTGTCGTACGGCGTCCGGATGCTGCCGAAACAGGGTCCGCCCCCGGAGGGGTACGAGGAGTATGCGATTTATCCGCTGGAGGGAATCTGGGATCTGACCGAAGAAGCCAAAGCCGCGGGCCGGTTCGGCAAGGACGACCTGGTCTATACCCTGATGATCCGGCAGCCCGGATTCGTAACCGGCGCGCTTGCCGCGGAGGTGCTGGAGAACGTCCGAAAAAAGAAAAGGCATCCCCGGCTGGCGGACGCCCGGTTTGAGTCCATCGAGGACGGCGACTGCGTGCAGATGATGCATATCGGCCCGTACGACGACGAGCCCGCGGATTTCGAGCGGATGCGCGGATACTGCGACGCGCACGGGCTGGTGCGTACCCGTCTCGATCACCGGGAGATCTATCTGTCCGACGCACGGAAGACCGCTCCCGATAA
>JAGOFF010000095.1 GCA_017997315.1 Clostridia bacterium | reverse complement strand
GCCCTGACTTTCGCCACCCATGTTGACCACGGTCTTGGGCACGATGTCGATCCCGGCTTTCTCCACCGCGGCGGTGAACTTGGTCATGACGTCCTGGACGACCTGGTACTGCGGGCCGCCGTACGCTTTGACCTGTTCGTCGATCGCGATGGCCCGGCCGATGCCGACCCGGGCTTCCCGCTCGGCCTCCGCCTCGGCGATCGCCTTGATCTTGGCGGCGTCCTGGAGCGAGCGCTGGTAGTCCGCCTTGCCCTGGTTGCTCTGGATCTGGATGTTGATGTCCGACTCGGTCAGGAAGCGCTGCTGGGCCGCTTTGGACTCCGCCTCGCGGAGTTCGCGCTCCTTGCCGGCGGCTTTCTCCTGCTGCGAGTAGGTCTCGATCTTCTCGACCGCGATCTGGCGGTCGCGGAGCTGGGTCAGGATGACCTCGATCTTGTTGTCGTTCACGGAGGCGGCCGGGGTGCCGATCAGCACTTCCTCCAGTTCCAGGTTGTAGTGCTCGAACTTGGCCTTCATCTCGCCGGACGCGAGGTTCTGGATGTCGTTGCGCTCCTGGATGAGCTGGATCAGGGTCTTGGTCTGGCCGATGTTCTTGAAGTACGCGGACACCATCGGGTCGAGCGTCTGGTCGACCAGCATCTTGATGTCGCCGAAGCGCTGGATCACCAGCGGGGCTTTCTTGTAGTCGATGTGCATGACCACCGACAGCGGGAGCGAGGGCTCGAACGCGTCCTTGGTGATCAGGCTGACTTCCTTGAGGTTTTCATCGTACCGGTGCTCGCCGGCCTGGTTGGCGATCCACTTGAGGATGATGTTGGTCGTGGGGATCCGGATGATCTGTCCGGCATAGGTGTTGAACGCGTACTTGCCGGGCATGAGCGGCTCGCGCCACACTCCGCGGTACCCTTTTTCCACCAGTTCGCCGTGCTTGTAGCTCTCGCCGGTGGAGTCCACGCCCTTGGGGCCGATGTAGGAGATGACCACCCCGACGAATCCCACCCCGATGATGGACTTGTCGATCAGCTCCACGGTCGCAAAGAACCGGTTGATGAAGTACGTGCCCTCGACCAGGACCTGGTACTGCCGGCCGCGGAAGCCCCCGGCCTGCAGGAACTTCTCCGGATCCTGGAAGTTGTTGTGGTAGACGTCCGGGAACGCCGGGTCGTCGCCGACCGCGGGCGCGATGATGTCCTCGCGGTTGAGGGACAATCCGTCGTGCACGGTGACGATCCCGACCTTGTCGTCGCTGCCCTTGATCACGATGGGGGTGAAGCCATGGCGATCCCGGAGCAGCTCCGCCATCTTGAGGATCGTGGATTCCTCGGCGCCGGTGCCCATGGGCAGGTAGTAGAGCCGGTCCTCGGTGATGATGATGAACTGCGCGAGGTTGAACGCATACGTGCCCTCACGGATGATTCCGCGCTGCGGACCGCGCTGTCCGCCGTTCTCGAGGAAGCCGCGCACGTTCTGGAAATTATTGGACTCGGGGACGATCCGGCCCAGGGTCTGGATCGGTTTGAGCGGCTCGCCGTCCCGGGCGAACACATAGGCGATCTGACCCTGCGGGACCGTGACCAGCGGGCAGATGTGGACCTTGTACATCAGCGGGGAGAGGAAGTGCACGCCGCCGCGGATGATCTGCGGCTGGTAGCCCGCCTCCCCGTGCAGCGCGATGATCTGCTCGTTGAGCGAGCCCTTGTGCGACCACCATTTCTCGACGATGGCGATCTTGTTGTTGGGGATGATCCGGAGTCCGACGAGATACAGGAGCAGGAGCAGGCCGACGATGGATGCGGCCACGATGGAGAGGATCGGAATCAGGTCTTGCAGCATGGGTCCCCCTCGATTCTTGAGCCGGCGTGAAAGCCGGGCGGCGGTGCGCAGGACGCCGGTCCGGCGCCCACGGAACAGTATCGCGCGACAGGGGATCAGGTAACGGGTCCGGGGACCCCGTCCAGCCAGGCGCGCACGATCACCCGGTTGAGCTCGTTCTCCTCCCGGATCGGGAGCCACAGCCGCGAGGCCGCGACGACCACGCGCCAGTCCCGGATCGGGAGCGTTTCCACCCTGGCGAGCGCGCGGTACCGGGCGGCGTAGGCTTCGCCGATCGCGCCGCGGAGCAGGTTCATCAGCCGGCCCTGCTCGGGGGTGACGTCCGGCGGCAGGGAGCGGCACTCGAACACCAGAACCGTGCGCGCGACGTCCGCCCAGGGATTCCCGACCGTCGTGTCGCACCAGTCGATCACGACGTCGCCCGCGTCGGAACGCAGGATGTTGTCGGGATGGAAGTCGTTGTGGCAAAGCCGGTCCCCGTCCCCGAGGGAGTCGAGCAGCCCGAGCAGCCGCGCGATCTCCGCCTCGTCCAGGTCCGGAGCCCGGCGGATGCGCCATGCGAGCCAGTCGTTCGCACGGACCAGTCCGTCGGGGGCGACGCGCGAATGCAGCGCGAAGTGGATCTCGGCCATGCGCGCCCCGACGGCTTCGATCGTGTCCGCCCCCTCCATCAGCACCTGGACGAAGCTGCGTCCTTCGACGCGGTCCATGACCAGCGCGGGCTCCCCGTGCCAGTCGATGGTTTCGTACACCCGAGGCGCGGGCAGCCCGAGCGCGCAGGCCGCGCGCATGTTGGCCGCCTCACGCGCGACCGCGGGGTTGTCAGAAGCGGTGTGGAACACCTTGGCCGCGCGCCCGCCGCCCCAGTCGTACACCGTGGCGATTCTGCCGCGTCCGAGGACTTCCGGTTCAATCTGCATGTCGTTCCTCCCCCAGGGGCGCCGCGTCCGCGATGTGCGGAGTGCCCGGATATATGCTGACCGACGGGTACGCGAGCGCGACTCCCATCCGGTTCGCCAGGTCCAGGACCGCCAGGTTGTTGCGCTGCCGCACTGCCATCATATCCGTATAGTCCGATACGGTCTGGTACGCGATGAACACCTCAAGCGCGGAAGCCGCGAACGTGTCGAACGACACCAATACGCTGTCGGCGTCGATCTCGGCGTCCCCGCGGAGCAGCGCGCGGACCCCGTCCACAAAGGCATCGACCACACCGGGCGGGGTCGCGTACACCAGGCCGATCCGGAACGCGACGCGGCGGGTGATCCGTTTGGTCCCGTTGGAAACGATGCTCGAGGCGAGCTTGCTGTTGGGCACGGACAGGATGGACTGGTCGACCACCCGGATCTGGGTGCTGCGCAGCCCGACGCGGATCACCGTCCCGGCGTGCCCCTCCACCTCGATCCAGTCCCCGATCTCGAACGGCTTGTCCAGCAGGATCGCAATGCTCCCGAAGAGGTTGGACGCGGTGTCCTGGGCGGCCAGCGCGATCGCGAGCCCGCCGATGCCGAGCCCCGCGATCAGCCCCGATACGTCGGACACCCAGCGGGACAGGACCGCGAGCACCCCGATCACCGCCACCGCCGCCTTGCCCGCGACCGCGATGTAGTTCGCGGCGTTGGCGTCCAGCTTCTTCCGTTTTTCCCGGCCCGGGGACGCGAGGAGCGCGGCGGACAGACCGGCCGCGACATACAGCGCCCGGAAGGCCGCGATCAGGAACAGCGTGGACAGCAGGTTCGCCGCGGTGGTTCCGTACTTCCCCGGAATCCCGGCCAGCGGAAACACCGCGCGTGCCGTGCCGGCGGTCAGCAGCAGCGCGAGCGGGCGGCACAGCGTGTCCCGGATCTGCCGGTAGCGCTCGATGTCCCGGCGGTGAAGCCGGGGAAGCAGGATGCGCAGGAGGGCGCGGGCGAGCGGTGTGCGGAGCAGGAACACAGCCAGCACGGCGCCGGCTGCGATCAGCCTCGGGAGCAGGGTTTTCCACTCGAAAAAGTCGGTCGGCATGCAAACCTCCTCGGTTGCGGGTCGCCGCGCTTCCCGTCGGCCGGGGAGATCAGGCGCTGCGCGGGATCACGTCGAATATGTGCAGGATCTCGATGTCCTCCGGAATGTCGAGCCCGTGGCTCCCGCCGTCCGGCACGGCGTGCACCCCGTGGTCGGTGCAGAACCCGACCAGCGTGTCGTGCCGGGTCCACAGCGTCTCGGCCGCTTCGGCCAGACCGTGGAAAATCGCGGTCTGCCGGCCCAGCGCGGCGAGCGCCTCGGGCGACTCCGGCCCGGTTTTGTGCATCACGTCGTCGTACTCCTGGGTATACACGGCGATGAAGTCGTGCCGGTCGGACTCCATGAGCGCGAGCGCGACCTCCGCGGCCTCCCGGTCGTACGGCACCGTAAAGTAGTCGATCGGACGTCCCGCGAAGATCCGGGCCATGCTCGACCCCTCGACGGCCACGATCGCGGCCCGCCGGCCCGCGCGCGCCAGGGCGTCGAACAGCGAGTCGGTCACGACGGCGTGCCGGTCCCGGTCGGAACCGTGGACCTCGGGTGGCGTCCCGGTATACAGGGTGGCGAAGCAGACCGGGGTGATCGGGGGGAACGCCGCATGGAACGGCACGGTGACGCGGGTATGCGCGGCAATGGGGGCGAACCGGTCCGGGTGGGCCTGCCACAGCCAGCGCGCGACCGCGTCCGGATTGTGGATCAGGATCCGGTCGATCCCGACGCGCGCCAACCCCTTCAGCCGGTCCCGCACCTCGTCGATCCCGGGCTCCGCCAGGGCTGGCGGGTCGATCCCGAGCACCCCGGCGAGGGTCGCGGCGAATCGGGTCTGGGAGGCGGCGGGCCGGATCGGTTCCATGGTCGGCTCCTTGCGGCGGATTCGGGACGGAATGCGGCAGCCGGCAGGCTCCGCGTCCGCGACTCCATTCTACCGCAACTCCGCCGGCGGCGATCATCCGGACGGACCACCGCTTTCCCCGTCCGGATTTTCAGGGTATCCTGAAAGCGGAAATGACACCGTTGGAGGGCGATATGGATATTTCAGTTCATGGCTGCGCGCCGCAGATCACGGTCGGATGTGAAAAGGTCCGCAACCTGGGAGCCGGCATGCGGCTTCACATCTGCAACCTAGACGTCCCTGAAGGGCGCGGATACTGGGACGCGGGCGGCATGGGCGCCCTCCCGGGAGAGCAGGGATACCGGCTCGTCTCCGGCCCCGACGGCACGTTCACGCTGGGCGGCGACCCGGACGGCTGCCTGTACGGGCTGCTCGACCTCGCGCACGCGCTGGAGGCAGGCGCGCCGCTCCCCGCGGGGGTCGACGCCCCGGCGGTCCGGTACCGCGGGATCAAGTTCAACATCCCGCTCGACGCCCGCACCCCGAGCTACTCGGACGCCTCCGACTCCGCCTGGGCGAACATCCCGCACATGTGGGACATGGCGTTCTGGGAGCGGCTGCTGGATTTCCTCGCCTCGGAGAAATACAATGTCGTCTCGCTGTGGAGCCTGCACCCGTTCCCCTCGATGGTCCGGGTCCCCGGGTACGAGGCGGTCGCGCTCGAGGACGTGAAGCGCACCCGCGAGCCGGTGTTCGGAGCGTCGACTATGGGGTTCGGGACCTACTCCCGCCGATACTCCCGGGAGCTCGAAACCGTCCGCCGCATGACGATGGACGAAAAGATCGCTTTCTGGCGCGCGGTGATGCGGTACGGAGCGGACCGCGGCATCGCGTTCTACATCATCACGTGGAACGTATTTGTCTACGGCACCGAGGGCAATCCCTACGGCATCGACGACCGGATGGACAATCCGGTCACCCGGGACTACTTCCGCCGTTCCGTCGCGGCGCTGATCGAAACCTATCCGCTGCTGGCGGGGATCGGGGTCACCGCGGGCGAGCGGATGTCGATCGGGCGGGACGCGGAGGGCGACGTCGCCCGGGACGTCCGCTGGCTGGCGGAAACCTACGGGGTGGGGATCACGGATGCGGTCGGGGACGGCGGACGGCCTTTCCGGCTGATCCACCGGCAGCATTTCAGCGGGGCGCGCGAGATCCTGCAGGCGTTCGAAGGGCTGCCCGCGACCCTGGACCTGAGTTTCAAGTACTCCCAGGCGCACATGTATTCCTCGACCCGCCCGGCGTTCGGCAACGCGTTTTTCGCGTCGCTGCCCGAGGGGTGCAAAACCTGGCTCACCGTCCGCAACGACGACCTGTACATGATGCGCTGGGGCGGGACCGGCTTCGCGCGGGAGTACTTGGCCAACATGCCGCTCGAACTCGTTCGGGGAATCCTGATCGGGCCGGACGGGTACACGATCGGGCGCGACTGCCTCGAACGCGGCGGACCCGCGCCGGCGGACGCCGGGACGGAGAATCCGCCCAGGCTGGTGCTGGAGCGCCAGTGGTACCGTGAAGCGGTTTGGGGACGGCTGATGTACGATCCCGCGCTCCCGGATGCTCACTTCGAGGATCTGCTCCGGCTGCGGCTCGGGTGTTCGCGGGAGGACGCAGCGAAGATGTTCCGGCTGTGCGAGACGGTCTCCCGCGTGATCCCGCTCGTGAACACCGTGCACTGGCACGATTTCGACTTCCAGAATTATCCTGAGGCGAACGTCTCGCTCGAACGGAGCAACACCGCGCTCCACGTCGGCCGTCGGCTGCTGTTCCACGATATCCACGACTACCTGCTCACCCCCGCCCAACCGGGCACCGGGGCGCTGGGGGTCGAGGCGGCGGTCGGGCTCGAGCTCCGCGGACTCCCCCCGCCGGATGGCGCGATCCTGCCGGACGCGGTCGCACGGGAACTTGCGGAGCGCGCGGACGGGGCGCTCCGGATGCTGGACGGCTGGCCCGCGGACGGGACCGGGGACGAGATGTGCGCACTTGCGGAGGATGCCCGGTGCATGGCGCTGCTGGGACGGTTCTTCTCGCTCAAGCTCGCCTGTGCGCTCGAAACCCTCCGGACCTACTACGCGTTGCCCGGATCGGACGCCTCGCGCGCGATTGCACTCGGTCGGGAGGCCGCGGATGCGTATGAGACCTATGCCCGTAAAATCTCGGCGCGGTACCGTCCGCAGCGCCTCGCACGCATGCACGGCTGGCAGGTGGATGTCATGGCGTTGTGCGAAGACGCGCGTGCGGACGCGGAGGCGGTCCGCATGATCATGGAGCCCTTCGAGCGCTGAGGAGACGGGGTAATTGGTGACGGCAGAGCCGTACGGGGTTGCGGTTGCAGGCTAGTATACGCCATTTTGCGCGGTTTTCGAGTCTACCTGTTTCAGATGCAACCGGTATTTGAACCGGTATCCGATGCGACAGTATCATGCAGTGCATCCGTATCCAGCGAAAGTTGGGTGTTCATCCGTTTTCGTTGCATGTTCTCTCAAGACTCAATTACTGAGCCGTTATGTCCACCGCTTCCATGTCACATAGATCCAGGATGTGCTCCAGACCGTACCGGGCAGGCATATTGGCCATGAAGCAGTACCCTTCTTGCATCCACAAAATCGCATATGATTTGTCAATATCTTTTGTTTCAAGACCAGGTGTCTCGGAGTATGCATAAAAGTAGCCGCTCTTCTCATCAGACTCAACAAGATTCGGCAAGATTTGTTTCCAGTTATTGAATTGTGTTCGTGCGAGACTTGATTTGGTATGCCATGTGATGTTGAACTTCTCCCCCGTTTCGGGCGTAGGATTTTTCGGATCTGTTGAAGTATATCCAAATGTTATCGATCCTTCATATAAATAAATAGCTTCCAACGTAGCCTTTTCCGGGTGTTGCTTGGGGTGGTAATAAAAAACTGATATTCCAAAGCTTGAATATATTCTATCCTGAGCAAGTTTTGTATTCGGACCCCCTCCATATGGATTGAACACGTCCGAGTAATCGCCCTGCATTGCGCGAGCCAATCCTTCTTCTGTCCTTACTGCGGGGGGAGCATAAGAAATAAAGGTGACTGTCTCATCGGTTGCACTACAACCAGCGATAAATAATGTTGATATTGTTGCTATTATTAATAACATAACTGCTAAATTTTTCTTGTTCACCTTGTTATCTCCCCCCACAAAAAGATCTGGCTTATAACAAGAGTGACCGTCAGCACGCTATCGTGCAGATATTTTTATTTTAGCATTATTCGATTTTATTGTCAACGGTATATTGGCATGCCTTCTCAGAACCGTGTGGTGTATTGGGATTCAATCAGACAGAGGGTGACCGACCGCTATCCTTTTGACAGCTTTTCGCTGGTTCAGCGTACATAATGCGGAAAATGGATGCATGGTGCGGATGACAGGGCAGCCATGCGGATGTCGTCGTTTGAGATGCTGTGGAAGGATGTCCGGCACATTTTGGATGGCTGCTGGACATTGCGCGTTGACATAATACTGCGTGCCGCCGATCTGCTTGGGAAAAAGCCAATGGTATGACGA
>JAGOFF010000094.1 GCA_017997315.1 Clostridia bacterium | reverse complement strand
GTACGACCGGATCGATTTTGACGCGTTCGACGCAGCCGTCTGCTGGATCTACGGCAAGGAACCGGATCTGTATACCTGCAATTCCCTCGACCGGGTCAAGGCGGAGGGATTTGATTGGACCGCCGAGCGGAACGGCATCCGCTGGTGCTTTGAACGATATGTCTGCCCCCGCTTTACCCAGCCGGACGACCAGGGCAATGTCATTCTTGACATGTGCTACTATGTGGAATAATTTATAAGACCATCCATACAGACAAGCGGCGTAACGGAAGCCGACAGACCTGAGCGGCACTCGCCGGGAGGCTTGAACAACCTCGTCCGGCATAAGGAGAATGCCTCAGCCAAGGGAAGGACGCGATCGTGCCGAACGGGATCATCATTTTTGGTTCTGCGGGTTCGGGGAAGACGACTCTGGGGAAAATGGTTGCAGAGGCGCTTTCTTTCCCGTACTTCGACATCGACGACTTCATCTGGCGCAAGGATACCGCCGAGCCGTACACGGTTATGTATCCGAGGGAGGAGAAAGCCTCCCGGCTGATGCAAGCCATCTCGGAAGGGGAGCACTTTGTCATGGCGGGATCGATGGACAGCTTCCATGCCCCGTTTGATCCGTTGTTCACGCTCGCGGTCCACCTGACCGCGGACAAGGATCTCCGCTTGGCCCGTGTCCAGCAGCGTGCCTTTGAGCAGTTCGGCGACAGGATCCTGGAGGGGGGCGATCTCCACGCGAACCACCGGTTGTTCCTCGACAGCGTATCGCGGTACGACACGGACGGCTCGCCGAACCGGAAAACCCATGCCGAGTGGGCGGATGCCCTGACGTGCAGGGTGATCCGGCTGGATGGGGCGGATCCGCTGACGCAAAACCGCGACCGGATCGTCGAAGCATACCAAGGAACGGAATCAGGACGATGATCATCGAAGACAACATCCTCCGGCACTATCTGCGCAATGTCTACTTCATCAACGGAACCGCCTACGCGGGCAAGTCCACCATGGTCAGGATGCTGTCCGAGCGGTACGGCATGGTTCACTGCGGAGAGAACTATCACCTCCGCGTGACGGATACGGTGGCGGATCCCGTCCTGCAGCCGGACGTGTGCTACATGCGGACGATGAAGGGCTGGAGCGAGTTCGTCCGGCGTTCTCCGGAAGAGTTTGAACGCTGGGCGCTCGGCGTATCGCAGGAGGTCGCCGGATTCGAGGTCGCGGAGTTGATCGCCCTATCCCGGGACCGGAAGGTGATTGTCGATACGAACATCCCGGTGGATCTGCTCCGGCGGATTTCGGACTACCATCGCGTCGCCATCATGCTTGCTCCGCAAAGCATGAGCGTGGAGCGCTTTTTTGACCGGAGCGATCCGGAAAAGCAGTTCATCCTGCAGCAGATCGAGAACTGCGATGATCCGGAGGCCACCCTGGAGAACTACAAAAAGGGGCTGGCAAGGATCAACAGCCAAGAGCACTATGATGAATTCGCGAACAGCGGATTCTTCACGATCGTGCGGGAGTCCGGAACGGATGACACCCGGCAGGAGGTGTGCGACCGGTTGGCAAGGCATTTTCAACTGACATAGAAACGGATCGGATCGACAGGCTGGTATGCATGCGCAGTCGCAGACAGGAGGCAGGGATGGAGAAGGCACAGGACTGGTACCGGCACGGATGGACGTTGGACATCATGAACCAATCGTGGACGGAGAGTACAAAGCCGCAGGTGGACTTCCTGATCGACCGGATGGGACTGAAAGGCGGCGAACGCATTCTGGACCTGGCGTGCGGATACGGCAGGCACGCGCTGGAGTTTGCGAAACGGGGGTTCGACGTGGTCGGCGTGGACATCACGACGGACTACGTGGAGTACGCGAACCGGCAGGCGGAGGACGGCGGCCTGTCCGCGCGGTTCATCCGGTCGGACATCCGGGAGGTCGGCTTTGAGAACGAGTTTGACGTCGTCCTCAACATGGCGGACGGCGCCGTCGGGTATCTGGAGAACGACGAGGAGAACCTGAAGATCTTCCGCGTGGTGTCCCGTGCGCTGAAACCGGGCGGGCACCATTTCATGGACATTGTGAGCGGCGACTATGCGGACACCCACTTTCCCTGCCGGTTGTGGGAGGCGGGAGAGAAAGGCCTGACGCTGTCGGGATTCGGCTGGGACCGGGAGACCCGGATCATGCTGTACGGGCAGCTGGACTACCCGTACGGGGAGATCCTTCCGAAGCCCGAAATGGATTTATGGAATCCCACGCGGCTGTACACCGTGGAGGAGGTCCGTTCGATCATGGATTCCGTCGGGATGACCTTTGTGGAGGCGTATGCGGATGTCCACGGAGCGCCGGCCTCCGCCAACGGCATCCAGCTGATGGCCTTCTCGCGGAAGCGGTAGGGTCGCGGATCAGGACGGAGGGGATCGGCATGACCGACACGACCAGTCCCAAACGGCTTATTTTGATGAAAACAATGTACCTCCTCACCATCGTGGTTGCCGGGGGTCTGGGCGCGATGCTGCTGATTTTGCCCGGCTCGATCCGGTGGGTCTTCGGAACGGATTGTCCCGGGATCCTCTCCGGCATCATCGGCAGCGTGTTTTTGGCCTTTGCGCTCGTTTCCATATTGGGGATCAGGGATCCGATGCGGTATGTCCCGATCCTGCTGATGCAGTTTCTCTACAAGTCGGTGTGGCTGTGCGGGGTCGCCCTGCCCGGGCTGGTTTCCGGCAAGGCCGATCCGGAGATCCTCCCGGTGGTTGCGGTGTTTTTGCTCATCGTCGTCGGAGACGGGTTTGCCATCCCGTTCCGTGATCTCATCCGGAAGGCGCGTACCCCCTGACAGGATCGATCGGGACTTCGGCGGATGAGTATTCTTGCTGGGCGCAATCCACGAGAATGCAGCAGATCGTAAAACAGGTATGCGGAAACATCGGGATGGCAGCGGATAGAAAAGCTGCCATCCTTGATTATCCGGAAATTCCACGTTTCGTGGATGGGTTTTTGCTGCTGGTTGAAATATAGTAGCCCCAACGAAAGGTGGTGTTCGTTTGGATCAGGTCAAAATCGGAAGATTCATCTCGAGGATGAGAAAGCAACAGCATTTATCTCAGTGCGAATTTGCAGATCGCATGGGTATCAGCAATAAAACCATAAGCAAATGGGAATGTGGCAATGGAGTGCCTGATTTATCCCTGATGGTCCCGCTTTGTGAAACACTCAACATCAATCTGAACGAGCTGTTTTCAGGAGAGAAGCTGACCGACGCGGACTACAAAAGGAAAGCAGAGGAAAACATCATGATATTGATAGAAGAAGCGGAAAAAACGAAGAAGAACATTGTTGGCGGTAAAGACATGGGCAAGGTCGCCAATATCAGGATGAGTGTGAGCGAAGCCCACAAAACCAATACCGAGTTCTGGAACACGATCGGCAGTGAGTTTTTGGGCGTAACCGCTTTGCCAAACTGGGGTGGCTACTTGCCTTCAGAGGAAAAGTTGAACCTGCTTGGAGACCTGACGGATAAAAGCGTTCTCAAAATCGGCTGCGGTAATGGCCACTCTCTGAAATATGCCGCGGATTTGGGAGCGACTGATTTGTGGGGATTGGACATATCTGAAAATCAGATAGAGAAAACGGGAAAGTACCTTCAGACACAAGGAGTCAGCGCGAAGCTGATCTGTTCACCGATGGAGGATGAATGCGGATTGCCCGTTGATTATTTTGATGTCGTTTATTCTGTCTATGGAATCGGTTGGTCAACCAATTTGGACAAAACCTTTACGCGTATTCATTCATACTTGAAAAGAGATGGAGTCTTCGCCTTCGGTTGGTCGCATCCGATCCAAAAGTGTGTGTCGGTTGAAAATGGAAAAATGGTTTTCAGCAATTCGTACTTTAATGAAGAATGGTATTGTGCTGATATGAGCGATAAGGAAATCATGCTCTCGAACCGGATGTTGAGTACGTACATCAATGCCTTGGCCAGAAATGGCTTTACGGTTGAAGAACTGATCGAAGATACGGACAAAGAAAAAGCGATGGAAGCGAATGACGATTTTGGCAGAAAAGCATTGATGCTGCCAACGGCATTTGCAATCAAGTCGAGAAAACGGTAGGTTCTCAAGCCTGCCCGTGCACCCGGCAATCACGATGGTGGCAGTAAAAAAGAGTCTTGCCGGAAACAAACCGAACGGAGTGTGCAGCGGAATGGACAGGAACATGTTTCGGGCGATCGAAAACCACATGATCAAGTGCATGGACGACAGCGCGCACGATCGGGAGCATGTATACCGGGTGCTGTACAACGCGCTGGAGATCGCGAAGGACGAATCCGATGTCGACCGCGACATCCTGGTCATCGCGTGCCTGCTGCATGATATCGGGCGGAAAGAGCAGTTCGAGAATCCCGGACTCTGCCATGCAAGGGTAGGTGCCGAGAAAGCCTATCGATTCCTGCTGGAGATCGGTTTTTCGGAAATCGACGCGGGAAAGGTCAAGCGTTGCATCCAAACCCATCGCTACAGGAAGAACGATCCGCCTGCAAGCATCGAAGCCCGGATCCTGTATGACGCGGACAAACTGGACGTGACGGGCGCACTGGGCATCGCGCGGACGCTTCTGTACAAGGGGATCGTTTCCGAACCGCTGTATACCGTCACATCCGACGGAACGGTTTCCACGGGTGAGCATGACACGGAACCTTCCTTTCTGCAGGAGTACAAGTACAAGCTGGAAAACATCTATGACAAGTTCCGTACAAGCCGGGGGCGTGAGATCGCCGGACAAAGGCGGGAGGCCGCCGTTTCGTTTTACCGCAACATCGTCCGGGAAGTGACGGAATCCTATACTGCGGGACATGCGGAGTTGGATCGGTTCCTCGCGGAAGAGAATGGAGAACGGTCGTTATGAACCGCTGTATACGCAACTCCGCCAAGGCGCTTGTCATTGAAGACGGGAAGATGCTGGCGATCCAGCTCCGGGACTCCGACGGGGAGTTCTACATCCTGCCCGGCGGCGGACAGGAAGCGGGGGAGTCCCTGCCCGCCGCGGTTTGCCGCGAGATCGCGGAGGAGACCGGCATCCGCACGGAATGCGGGGAGCTGCTTTTTGTCATCGAGGGATTGCACGGGGAGGATTTCCACCGGGTGGATCTGGTGTTCCTGTGCCGGTACGTGGACCGGGTCCCGGAGGCGGAACTGCATGGGGACCGGAACCAGATCGGACACGCGTGGTTGGACATCGCAACACTCAACACCTCAAAACTGTATCCGTCCAAACTCCGACGGCCGATCATGAACCATTACGAAGGCAAACCGCACCCGGTCTATCTTGGAAACGAAGAGATGGGGGATCCGGAAATCACGGAGTGAGGGATCATACGAGGTTTTAGCGTTTGGCTGGAGGATCGGTCGGGGAAGTGAAGTATTCGGGCGTTCCTCCGGTTGAAGCGGGAGGCGGAGACCGAAGATCCGGTTTTACGATATAATCCGACATGAAAGAACCCCATTCCGACCGTTGGGACCGGCCGATCCGTTCAGGGAACGGCGGCGGGCATATCGTATATGCATCCGTTCAGCGGATCATGAAAGGGGCACAGCCATGGAGGACCATGCGGGCGATAGTCGGCCGGACAACGGTTCCGCAGGATTGACCAGGGAATCCATCCTGGAACTGTGGTCGAAAACGTACAACACAGACGGAAAGCCGGATTGGTCGCATCTCTTTCCCCATTATCACCCGGACATTGTTTTTCAGGATTCGATCCAGCGCATCGAGGGGATCGATGCGTTCAAGGAAATGTGCGGCCGCCTGACCGACCGGTGCCGCAGCCTGTACATGGAGATCCAGTCCCTCGCGCAGGACGGCCCGGTTTTCCTGATGGCGTGGAAGATGACCATGTCGTTCAGGAAATATCCGGACACGCCCGTGTACGGAGCGAGCCGGCTGACCCTGCACCCGGACGGACGCATCGTCGAGCAGCGGGATTACTTCGACCTCTGGGGGGATATTTTCAACGGGATCCCGAAATTCAAACCGGTGTACCGCCGGTTCATGAAAAAGAAGTTCGGCTGAGGATCCGAAGTGCCTGCCCGACCGTACGCCAAACCGGACGTCAGGAGAGTCGCATGAAAAGGGAACTGCCGGACGAACTTAAATTTCTCGCCAACCGCAACGCTCCCCAGATGCCGTTTACCGAGGATCTCACCGGCAAGGTCTGCGTGATCACCGGCGCGACGTCGGGCGTCGGGCTGGAAGCCACCCGGTGTCTGGCCGGGCACGGGGCGTCCCTGGTCCTGATCGCCCGCAACGCGCACAAGGCCGAGGCGGTCGCGCGGGAACTCCGGGCGGCGCATCCGGTTCCGGTCTCGGTCATCCTGGCGGATTTCTCCGATCTGGAACAGGTGCGCGCCGCGGCCGCCGAGGTGATCCGGAACCATCCCCGGGTGGACATTCTCATCAATTGCGCCGGTATGCACTCGACCCGGCGGACGTGGACGACCGCCGGCCATGAGACGGTGTTCTGCGTGAACCATCTGGCGTCGTTCCTTCTGACCTCGCTGCTGCTGGACCTCCTGAAGCGGAGCGCTCCCGCGCGCATCCTCCAGATCAACTCCGAGGGTCATCGTTTCAACGGACTGGATCCCGCGGACCTGGACTGGAAGAAAAGACACTACACCGGGCTGCGCTCGTACGGGGCATCCAAGACCGCCCAGCTGCTGACGGTACGGGAGTTCGCGGACCGCCTGCAGGGGACCGGCGTCACGATCAACGCCATGCATCCAGGGGACGTCCGGACCGGCATCGGGAGCAACAACGGGTGGCTGTATCGTACGTTCACGAAGTACGTGACGGGTCTCTTTCTAAAAGACGTGTCGATCAGCGGACCGGCGATCGGATACCTGGTCTCGGCGCCCGGATTGGCCGATGTCAGCGGCCGTTTTTTCCACCTTACCCGCGAGGAGAAGCCGGCCGCGCACGCCTTGGACCGTGAGATGGGAAAACGCGTCTGGGAGATCAGCCGGACCTTGACCGGGCTGGACTGAGACGCTTCAGCCGGACGCCTGGCGCTATCGTTTCCCGGAACGCTTCAGGTCCTTGACCGCCCGGTCTGCCGCCAGCTTGCCGGTCAGGATCGAGATCGGAAGGCCGGAAGGGCTGAACGACCATTGACCGGCCTGGTATACGTCCGGGATCGGCGTCCGGATGGACTTGGTGATCTGCGGCATGCGATGCACCGCGGGCATGCCGCGGTTGGTGAAAGCCCAGCCCGTGATGGCGCCGTCGGTGTTGCCGGTCCGGCCGGCCAGCGTCATCGGCGTCGAGACGATCGTCTCCAGCACCGACTCCCGGATCCCGGGATAAATCGTACCGTCCAGGACCTCCACGATTCTTCGGGCGCAGATCTCCTTGAACTCGTCGTACCACCCGGCTTCCGCGATCCGCCGGGTCAGGCCGTAACCGAACAACGTGCTGATGATAAGGCCAGCCCTGCCGGCGGGAGCCAGCCGCGGATCCCGCATCGCCGGACAGGAAATCTCGTACGTCGTGTATTCGAGGTACCGCCCGATCCACTCCAGAGCCGCTGCATGCGGCCCGCCCGCCTGTCCCGAAACCGGAATGTCCGCCGGATCCGGCAGCCTGCCGAGGCCGTCCTTGCGGGGGGTGTAGAAAAAGTGCGCCTGGGAGATCCCGGCGAACCAGGACGGGTCTTTGTCCACGGCCGCGTACACCGTCAGGATCGAGTCTCCGCCGGCCTTGTCCTCCAGAAACGCGCGGCGGCGGAGGACGGCCCGCTTGGTGCGTCCTTCCATGAGGCCGTCCGTGCCGATCGCGGCGTACAGCTTCTTCTGGTCCGCGCACCAGATCATCTTCCGGTAAGGATACTCAGCGTCGTCCCGTGTGAAAATCCGCCTGTGCTCCGGATCGACGCGTTCGACGAAGATGCCGCATCGGATCCGTCCCTGGTGATCCAGAATGTATCGGTTCATCCGGTCCACCAAGGCGCCCGTTCCGCCGGCCGGATACTGATAATCCAGATAGAGGCTGAAATAGCTGAGGGCGAAAAACGTCGGCGTGCCCCGGAAGAAATGCTGCGCGACCATGTCGATCAGCGACGGGTCATGGAGGATCGGCTGCAGATACTCCATCACCGGCTTGTCGAGGCGGACCACCTTGGGGATCGTGAAGAGGTAACGGATCAGCCAGGGCAGGAACGTTTTCACCAGGTACTGCCGGTCCGCTCCCAGATCCAGGAAAAGCGGGTTGTCGATTCCGTACAGGACGTCCATGTAG
>JAGOFF010000093.1 GCA_017997315.1 Clostridia bacterium | reverse complement strand
ACCATACAGAGACCAAGCAGAACCCCGACCCGTTCCATCTTGAACCCAATCCCCTCAATCAGTTCAAGCATACGATTGCCGTCGACAGCGGAAAAGGAGGCGTGGGCAAGTCCCTGGTCACCTCGCTGCTTGCGGTGCTCAGCCGACGGCGCGGGATGTCGGTCGGCGTGCTGGATGCGGATGTGACCGGCCCTTCGATCCCGCGGGTCTTCGGACTTGAGGGGATGCGCCCGGAGAACACGGACGGAGGCATCTCTCCGGTCGTGACCGAGTCCGGCATCCGCGTGATGTCCATCAATCTGCTGCTGGATGACAGCGATTCACCGGTCGTCTGGCGCGGCCCGCTCATCGCCGGCACCGTAAAGCAATTCTGGACCGATGTGGTGTGGGGAAGGATCGACCGTCTCTTCATCGACATGCCGCCCGGAACCGGTGACGTCCCGCTTACGGTGTTCCAGTCCATCCCGCTGGACGGCATTGTCGTGGTGACCTCCCCGCAGGATCTGGTGACCACCATCGTGCGCAAAGCGTACCGCATGGCCGGGATGATGAACATCCCCGTGCTCGGGATCATTGAGAACATGAGCTATGCGGTCTGCCCGGACTGCGGCCGCCGGATCGAACTGTTCGGCCGCAGCAAGGCGGAAGAGGTCGCCCGCGGGATGGGCATCCCGCTGCTCGGCCGGATCCCTGTGCACCCGGGCGTCGCGTCGCTGTGCGACCAGGGCCGGATCGAGGCATACGACCGTCAGGATCTGGACGAAACCATGGATGCGCTGGACAAGGCGCTGAAAGGAGCGGACGCATGAAGATCGCGGTGGCGGCGGACAGCGGACGGGTATCCTCCCATTTTGGACACTGTGAAGGCTTTTTTGTCTACGAGGCGGAGGGGAAGGTCATTACCGGCCGGACCTTCATCCACAACCCCGGCCATCAGCCCGGGCTGCTTCCCCGCATGATGCGGGAAGCCGACGCGGACGTCGTGATCTCGGGCGGCATGGGCGGAGGCGCGATCGAACTGTTCAACGAAGCCGGGATCCGCGTGGTGACCGGTGCGGCGGGCGACGCTTCGGAGGCGGTCCAGTCCTGGCTGGACGGCACGCTGGTGTCGGACGGAGCGACATGTACTGAGCATGCGCACGCCGGCGATTGCGGGGGACACCACTAAGGCGGGATCCACCCCGGGCGCCAGACCGGGCAACCGTTCCGGAACGAGCCGGCTCCGCAGGGCGGACGGCATTCCGGAACGGTTTCTTCGTTCCGGCACCGGAGCGTCATGCATGTTACGATTTCATATCGGTTTACTACGTATAGTAACGACAAGTGTCCGACGGAAATCCGACAGGAAAGGGAACGCGCCCTGACGACCGTGCGGAGGTCTCGTCCTGACCGGGACGGGTCCGGGTTGTTGCCCGGGAACGCTTACGGTATCATGAAGGAGAATCCGAAACGGACAACACAACGGAAAGGTGGTATCCCCATGAAAAAAGCGGTAGCCTTCTATGTCTGCGAAGTATGCGGCAACCTTGTCGGCCTCATCCGTGAGGGCGGCGGAGAACTGGTCTGCTGCAACGAGCCCATGAAAAAGCTGGAGCCCAATACGGTGGACGCCTCCAAAGAGAAACATGTCCCGGTTGCGGTCCGCAAGGACGGCAAGATCATCGTCACCGTCGGTTCCGTTGCGCACCCGATGACCGAAGAGCATTTCATCGAGTGGATTGCGGTCGTCGGCGAGGGCGGCACCGAGCGTATCGCACTCCAGCCTGGGGACGAACCCAAAGCGGTATTCTGCGACCGCGAGAATGTGGATGTGTATGCGTTCTGCAACCTCCACGGACTCTGGAAATCCTCGATCTGAACCATCGGAACCGAGGTCCGATAGGGCGGACCAACCGGGGCGGCCTGCTAAGGCCGCCTTTTTTTGTGGCCCGTTGCGGTTGTATGAGATGGCAGAAAAGCGCAGATCTGTAAAACAACACCATGAAACGCTGAGTATAATGCACTTGATTTGTGCTGTTGACATAAACGAGATGGATGGTATGCTTGTTTTGGGGGATACAAGCAGAGGGGGACATGCGGAATGAAGACGGGGGGCAGTTTGGCGCTGTATGCGGGAAACCGCGTGACAGCGCCATTCGCTTTTTTCCGGGATCCCCTCATGATCCCTTTCGATGGATACCGGACGGCCGGGGGAGGGCGGAACCATGGGGGGGACATCGCGGAGAGACTGGCGCATCGTATGCCGTGTGACGGCTGCCGGGCTGTGTGCGGCCGCATCGATCGCCATCTGCGTACTGGCGGCGACGGGGACCGGCTGCCGGTGGTACTACCAGGCGTTCTATGCTTCCGGGCTGCTGGATACGGACCGGTTCCGCTCCGCGGCCCGGGAGGGTCTGGCGGAAGCGGGCGGCGAGGTGGCGGATCGGGATTGGGACGCCGCGACGGTCGTGCTTCGCGCGTGGGGGAACGGACTCCCGATGCGGCGCACGGACGGGCGCACGGATCGGCCGTGCGATTATGTGGTCGAGGTTTCGCTCCCCTGGGATCGGACGGGAGCACCGGCGGCGGCGGTCTATGTCCATCCCGTGACCCGAAAGATCGTCGGAATCGGCTGAACGGGCACGCCGTCCGAACGGGAGGTACAAGGTGAACAGGCATGCCATTCAGGGAACAATCTGCCTGGTGATTCTGACGATCGCCTTGTCCGGATGCGCGTCGGCGCTCAGACCGGCGGCCTCGCTGGAGGATCTCCTGATACCGACCGATCCGGCTTCTCTGTCGATCCTGCCGGACGATACGGCGATTCGTCTCTTCGAGCGGTACCGTGCGGACTTCGAAGTGCTGTCGGACGCCGTGGAGCGGGGCGAACCCATGTGGATGTTCGAGCCTTATGCCGAGCGCATCCGGACGATGGGATATCCCATGACGGTTTCCATCGCGGCTGCGACCCCCGCAGCTTCGATCCTTTGCGGTATCTGCAGGGATCCGGAACGCTTCGACCAGTCCTTCCGGTATGCGGCGGACCCGTCGACGCTGCCGGACGACAGCGAATTCGACTCCGCGGACCACACCTTCACATCCACGGATCTCGGAAGCGGCTGGTATTACTGCCTCGACATTCGCCACGAACTGAAATACCGTGACCAGTATATCGCCGCCGCCATCGGGTGGCTGGTTGAGGCGGGATACGACCGGGAGTCCCTCGAAGCCGGCGAGTGGACCGTCGCGCTTCAGACCTGGGAGCAGGCGATGTCGATGGCGCGCCGCACGGACGGCTCCCGGGCAAAACGAAGCGAGTGGGCGGCGGTGGTCCGGCACCTCCCGGCCGACTTCATGCCGACGGACTGTCCGGACGTGATGGTGCTTCCGCTCACGTTCGGGGTGGTGGCCCGCTCGGGCGGTCCCGACACATTCCCGATGCCCGCGGATCTGCTCGAGGACGGCGAACTTCCCGAGCCGGCGGCCGATGAACGCACGGTGACCGCGTATTTCCGCCAACACCGGGAGGTCCTGCTGGAAATCGCCGATTACCTGCAGACGCACGAGAAGGAGATCGGGACACGTCCGGTCTATATCCGCCGCGGGTGGACGCCCGACCTGGAACAACTTCCGGACGAGCGCATCCGCACCCTGACGGCAACTTTGCTCGAGGACGGGATCGTGTCCGGAATCGAGTCCCTGAACGACGGCGCTTTCCGCTATGTGGTCTTCCGTGTGGAGTCGGTGACGGGACGTTATGAGAACGGTATCCGGTTCCGGATCGATCCCGAGGGATATCTGGATGGTGTAAACGCATTGAACGAGGGGCTGCGCGAGACCCGGCTGGAGGATGGCTGGTCGTATTATCTGCAGTACTCGACCGAAGTGCGCAACGCGGACTGGTACCGCAGGATGGTCTGGGAACGGATCCGCTACGGCGACGGTGAAGTCACGCACCCCTGGAGGCAGGCGGAGGTCGCGCTGGTAGCCTGGGACGACACCCGGTACCGTTACTCGGTCATGGACGGCACGGACCAGGCTTGCGATTTTCTGGTCAGCGTCACGTTCCGGACGGTCGATGATGCGATGCTGGGGCCGATCCGGGCGTACATCCGGCCGGACACGCTGGAGCTGATGGGATTCGCCGGCCGGGAGTGATCCGCGGCCGGGTCTCTGCGTTTGCGGGAATGGAAAACACCGCAGGTGTACGGGAACGCCTGCGGTGCTTTCATGCGGCTCAGAGGGTGGGAGGACTTATCCCAGGATCGCCTTGAGATCGGCTTCGGGCGTGCCCACCGGATGGATGTCGAACTTGTCGACCAGGATCTTGAGCACGTTCGAGGAGAGGAACGCCGGGAGCGTAGGGCCAAGGTAGATATTTTTGATGCCCAGCGCGAGGAGGGTCAGCAGGATGCAGACCGCCTTCTGCTCGTACCAGGACAGAACCAGCGTCAGCGGCAGGTCGTTGACGCCGCAGTTGAACGCCCCGGCCAGCGCGAGCGCGACCTGGATTGCGGAGTAGGCGTCGTTGCACTGTCCCATATCCATGATCCGCGGGAGACCACCGATGGTTCCGAGATCCATGTCGTTGAACCGGAACTTGCCGCAGGCGAGGGTCAGCACCACGGTGTCCGCGGGGGTCTTGGCCACAAAGTCGGTATAGTAGTTGCGGCCCGGCTTGGCGCCGTCGCAGCCGCCGACCAGGAAGAAATGCCGGATCGCCCCGGCCTTGACCGCGTCGATGACCTTGTCCGCCACACCGAGCACGGTGCCGTGCGCGAATCCGGTCATGACTTCGGTTCCGCCGTTGATGCCCGTCATGGGCCTGTCATCGTTCCAACCGCCGAGTTCCAGCGCTTTCTCGATGACGGGGGTGAAGTCCTTGGTCCCATCGGCGTTCTCATCGATATGGACAAGTTCCGGGTATCCGACCACCGAGGTGGTGAAAACGCGGTCGCTGTAACTCGCGCGCGGCGGCATGAGGCAGTTGGTCGTAAACAGCACCGGCGCGGGCATGTGGTCGAACTCCTTCTGCTGGTTCTGCCAGGCGGTGCCGTAATTCCCCTTGAGGTGGGCGTACTTTTTCAGTTCGGGATATCCGTGCGCGGGCAGCATCTCGCCGTGGGTGTAGATGTTGATCCCTTTCCCCTCCGTCTGCTCCAGCAGCATTTTCAGGTCGAGCAGGTCGTGGCCGGTGATCACGATGAACGGACCCTTCTCGATGGTCAGCGGAACCTTGACCGGAGTCGGCGTGCCGTACGCACCGGTATTGGCGGCGTCCAGCAGTTTCATGCAGGCGAGGTTGACCTGGCCGAATTCCATCAGCAGGTCGAGCCACGCCCCGGCGTCCCGCTCCTCGCCGAGCGCCTTCATCCCCTTGAAGAACCAGGCGTCCACCGATGGGTCGGAATGGCCTAGCACATGGGCGTGCCAGGCGTAGGCAGCCATCCCGCGCAGTCCGAGCAGCAGTGTGGAACGCAGGGAGACGATGTCCTCGTTCCCTGCCCACAACGCGTCGGCGGGCATGTCGGGGGCGCCGCCCAGCTTGTTTTTTTCAAGATGGATCCGACGGGTCAGGGCCTGCGCGTCCTCTACGCTGAAATTCACGTTGGTGACGGTGTGGAACAGTCCCTTGAGCATGATTTCGACCGCGGACCGGGGCAGCACCTGGCCTTCGGCTGCGCGCGCCAGGCCGACCAGCGCGCCGGTCAGCTCATCCTGGCCGTTGGCCACATCGGCTTTCTTGCCGCACGCGCCTGCGACGGTGCAGGCTTTGCCGCCTACGGTTTGCTCGCACTGGAAACAGAACATGGACATGTGGGATACCTCCTGAATGCTTTTGCTCGGAACGGCTGCGGCCGGTCCGGTTCGGAACGGACGGGAAGAGGATCAGTGCATCTTGGACGGACTCGGCGCTTTGACGACGAAAATCTCCGCGACCGGTTCGCGGGTGTTGGACACGTTCATGAGGGTGCCGAACGGGATCGCCACGATGTGTCCGGCCGGATATTCGTGCGGCTCCTGGGCGTCGAGGCGGAGTGTGATCGTGCCGCGGACGACGATCATCTGGACGTGGGAGTTCGCGTTGTGCTCAGGCAGGGCATCGCCCCGGGCCAGTACCATGTGGTTGATGTCGAGGTGCTCGTTCGAGACGATGCGCTCGATGGTTTTTGAATCGGTCAGCGTGTAGGGGACGGCTTTTTCGACCATGGACGAATCCTCCGTTTTCATTTCTGCGACCGCGTCGCGGGCAGTGCCTTTATGTGCTCATCTTATCGATGCTTGTCGGCTCCGTCTGTTGTATTTGCAACAGATAGCGGCAGAGTTTCAAAATCCGCCAAAATACGGAAAGATTCACAATCGTTGCGTTTTCGACGTCGGAAAAGGGCTGCGGACGGGCTTCATACGGGGTATAATAAGAAATGAAACAAGCGTTTGAAAACGACATGCACCACCGGCGTCCTATACCCGCCGGATGAGAGGAGGCAAGGAAATGGATATCGGCCGTTTCCCGCAGTTGCCCGCCGCAGACGCCATGCGGCATACGTTGTTTCTGGTGACCGGTGCGCTGGGACACCTCGGGAACACCCTGGTCCGCCTGCTGGTCCGGCAGGGCTGCCGCGTACGCGGACTGGTCCTGCCGAACGACCGCTCGACCGCATTGGAGGGGGTGGACTTCGAGCGGATCCCGGGAGACATCCGGGATCCGGTATCGCTCCGACACTTCTTTGATCTCGAGTCCGCCGGAGTTGATCCGGACCGGACTGCGGTGCTGCATACCGCCGGCATCGTATCCATCGCCTCGAAGTACGAGCAGCGCGTGTTCGACGTCAACGTCGAAGGAACCCGCAACATCGTGGACGCCTGCCTGAACGCCGGTATACGGCGGCTGGTCTATACCAGTTCCGTTCATGCCATCCCCGAACTGGACAAAGGGGAGACGATCGTCGAGATCGACGGCGGCGAAGAAGGCGCTTTCTCCGGGAAGGACGTCAACGGGCTGTACGCCAAGACCAAGGCGATGGCGACCCGCGTCGTGCTGGATGCGATCCCGCGCGGACTGGATGCGGTGATCGTCCACCCGTCCGGAATCCTCGGCCCGGGCGACTACGGCCGCGCCCACCTGACCCAGCTCGTGCTCGACTACATGCAGGGACGGTTGACCGCGTATGTCCGCGGGGGATACGACCTCGTCGACGTCCGGGACGTCGCGGCCGGCATGGTCGCCGCCGCGGAGAACGGACGTACGGGGGAGAGCTACATCCTCTCGAACCGGTACATCGAAGTGGGCGACCTCATGAAGATGCTGCGCCGGATCAGCGGACACAAACGCACCCTGACGCTGCTTCCCTTTGCGTTCGCCAAGTTGACCGCGCCGCTTGCGGAGCTCTGGTACAAGCTGATGCGCCAGCCGCCGCTCTTCACCCGGTACTCCCTGTACACGCTGGAAAGCAACTCGATCTTCAGCCACGACAAGGCGACCGCGGAGCTCGGGTACCATCCCCGGCCGATCGAGGAGACGATCGAAGACATGATCGCCTGGCTCCGCAGCCAGGGACGGATCCAGCTCGCGCACGGGACCGCCTGATCCTGATCCACGCGGCCCGCATTCGGCGGTCCGTCCGGCGGCCCGGTCGGATCCGCGCGTAGATCCCTGCATCATGCGCGGATTCTTGGGTATAATGGGGAAGGCAGAATCATTTCTGACCCCGTGTCGATCGCAGGAGGCCCTCCATGAAAGCTGACAATCCCATCCGCAATTTCGAGATCGATCCGCGCTCGCTCAAGACCATCGGGACAGACCTGTCCCGGCCGGAATGCATCCTGGCCGAACCCGACGGCAGCCTGTGGGCGGCGGACGCGCGCGGCGGCGTCGTCCATCTCAAGCAGGACGGAACCCAGCGGATCATTACGCAGAAATACGCCGACAAGATCAACCCCGCTTCCGACGTGGACCGCTTCTTTGTCGGTACGCTCCCCAACGGGCTTGCGTTCGCGGACAACGGAGACATCCTGATCTCCAACTTCGGAACCGACTGCCTGGAGCGGATGAAACGTACCGGCGAGACCGAGGTGCTTTTCGACACCATCGACGGCAAGGAGATCGGAAAGGTCAACTTCGTCTACCGCGACTCCAAGAACCGCATCTGGATCACGATCACCACGATGAAGAAGAACTGGCTGGACGCGCTGCGGCCCGACCTGGACGACGGCTATATCGCGCGGTATGACGAGCGCGGCATCCATATCGTCGCGACCGGACTGCACTTCACCAACGAAGTCCGCATGGACGCGAACGAAGAGCACCTGTACGTCGTCGAGACCACCGGCGGCCGGATCCTGCGCTTCCGTGTGGACGCGGCCGGCGACCTGCACGACCGCGAAATCTACGGCCCGACGCACATGGGTCAGGGCGCGTATCCGGACGGCATCGCGTTCG
>JAGOFF010000092.1 GCA_017997315.1 Clostridia bacterium | reverse complement strand
TCTGGAAATACACGGCCAGCAGCCGGGTCCACTCCGCGGCTTCCGCATCGGATAGTCCGCGGAGCACACGGCTGCGGAACTCCCGCCAGACCCGCGCCGGGACCTCCTGCAGAAAAAGCTCCAGAGTGATGTCTCCGAACGCCAGGATGTCGCGCCGGCGGGAGGATTGGGCATTACGCGCAGCCCTCTCGGCCTCCCGGGTGGAGTCCCGCATCTCCGCAAACGTCTTGCGCGGCATTCCGATGCCTCCCGCCGCCCGGATCGGGAAAGCGCCTTCCACCGCCTGGCGGGCGGCATCCAGCCGTTCGCGCGCTTCGGACGTCGAGTCGGTGTCGATCAGCAGGACGATCCGGTTTCCGATCGCGGTGACAGGAGCGTCCCGCCCGCCGACGCCGGACTTGCGCAGCAGATCCAGGGCTCCTTCGACGACCAGCGAGTAATCCGTGTCTATGCCGGCCTCGTCGGTGATGGCGGGATCCAGGAGAAGCATCCCCGCCGTCCTCGCCCGGTTGACGTCGATGCCGAGCTGGCGGCCGCGGGTCTCCAGTGATTTGTCGTCGGGGAGCGTCGAGGAGAAGAGCCATTCCTCAAGGAAACGGTCCCGTGCCCCGCGCACATCCGCCTCTTTCTGCCGTTCCCGGATCGATTCGATCAGGACCCCGGTCATGACACCCAGAACGCGCGTCGCGGCGAGCGCGTCATCGGATTCTTCATCCGATCCGCCCTCTCCGCACAATCCGACGTAGCAGGCGGTTTCACCGGAAATCGTCACCGGGAACACCGCGGCTGCCCGGAACGGCGGATCATCGTCCTCCCCGGCCGGCGCCGGCCGTTCCCCGTCCGGATCCGTCCGGACGGACCGCCCGACGAGCGAACGGTCGCAAGCCGCGATGATCCGGCCGTCCGGCCGCGCGATCAGCATTCGGCGGTTCGTCAGGGTCCCGACTTCGTCAACGATATGCTGCGCGCCGGCTTCGGACAGGGTCCGTTCCATCGCGCTCAACTCTCCCGGAGGATATGGCGGCGGACCGCCTCTGCGAAACCGTCCTCCCGGTTGGACGCGGTGACGTGCGTGGCCGCGGCGCGGACATCCGGCCGCGCGTTCCCCATGGCGAACGACACGCCGGCCGCCTCGAACATGCTGACGTCGTTTTCACTGTCGCCGAACGCGGCCACCTGCGACGGTGTCAACCCCGCGTGCGCAGCGAGGATCCGGAGCGCCTCTCCCTTGGAAACCTCCGCATGCATGACGTCGAGCGAATCCCCGACCGAGTTCACGGTACCGATATCCGGCACCTCGGCGCGGATGCGCCGGGCGGCCTGCTCGATATCCCCGTCGCGAAGACGGGCAAGGAAGATCTTGAAAACACCGGCGGCGGCGATCGCCCGCACATCGGACCGGTCATAGGCATGGAGGGGCACCGGAGGCGTCCCGCCCGCTGCGGCAAGCCGGTTGTAATCGTTGAAAAAAGAGACACGGCGGCTGTATCGGGGGTGGTAGACCGCGTCCGGGGCATATGCCAGGGCGTCGATCCCCAGCTCGAGGCACAGGTCCAGCACCGCCTCGGCGGAATCCGCGGGGACGGACTTCATGTGGACGACCTCCCCGGTCGAGCAATCCCGGATCAGCGCGCCGTTGCACGAGACCACGGGCAGCCGGATATCCAGCTGGCGGACATAATCAAGGACAAGCAGGTCCAGCCGTCCAGTGGCGATCGCGGTTTCGACGCCCGCCGCGCGGGCGTCCCGGATCGCCTGCCGGTTGGATGGGGAGACAGTCAGGTCGGGTGACAGCAAGGTGCCGTCCATATCGGTGAGGATCAGTCGGATGCCGCTGTCCATGACGGGCGTTCCTGCCTTCCGGTGTCGTTCACAGCCTCTTTGAGCCGTCTCATTATAGCATACCGGGTTTGACGCTCTCCGCGGCGACGGTGTAGAATCACGATTATTGCTTGAGGATGCGGGGCGGGGGATTTTCAACGTGAAGTCGAATCAGACCAATCCGGTCTCAAACGGACAGGCGACCCGGGAAGAACGGTTCATGCGCGGCAGGCGCAAGCACATACACCACCGTCTGCTCGTCCTGGGAACCATAATGCTCGGAGTTCTGTTCGTCGGGCTGGCGGGCGTCGCCCTCTACTATAACCATCTTCTCGGTAAAATCCATTATGAGACCCGCAATCCATCCATGCTGACCATGACCCGCGCCACGAAAGCCCCTACTACCCGGCGCACCACGCGGAGAACCAGCCAGGGCGAAACAACGGAACCGGTCGAAACCACGGTCGACTGGGTCTCGCTCTACGATGTCTCCGACATCCCGGTCCGGACGGATCCGGACATCCGGAACATCCTGCTGATCGGCAGCGACTCTTATGCGAGCGATTACTACTCCAATTCCGACACGATCATCATCCTGTCGATCAACCGGCGCGACAACGTCATCCGCATGGCTTCCATCCTGCGGGACACCGGGATCCTGATTCCGGGCAGCACGGACGGGATCGAGAAGATCAACAGTTCCTATGCCTATGGCGGTCCCTATCTGCTGATGGAGACGATCGAAGCGAACTTCCGGGTGCGGATCGACAACTACATCGCGGTGGGATTCGACGGATTCGACCGGATCATCAACAGCGTCGGCGGGCTCGACATCGACCTGACCGCGGCCGAGGCGGAAGTCATGGGGCTGCAGCCCGGTCTCCAGCATCTGGACGGCTTTTTCACCGAGTGGTACTGCCGCATCCGCAAGATCGACAGCGATTTCCAGCGGACCTCGCGCCAGCGTCATGTACTCGAGCTGCTCATGCAGAAGGCCCGCGGCATGGGAGCGGTCGAGATGGCCAACCTCCTCGAGGAAATCCTCCCCAACGTATATACCGGACTGGAAAGGTCCGAGATGTCTTCGCTGATCCTGTCCGCCCCCGCGCTGCTCGGATACCCGCTTGAGCAGGCGAGCGTCCCGCTGGCCGGCAGCTACACGAGTTATGACTACACGTTCCACATGGATCTGCGCACAAACGTGGAGCACCTGCAGGGCTTCCTGTACGGGTCCTGACCGCAGGAGTCCGCTCTGGCGCCTCCGCCGTCACGTCAGCCGGTATTGTCCGGTATAAAGCTTGTTGTACTTCCCGTCCTGCGCGACCAGGTCGTCATGGTCGCCGCGTTCGATGATCTCCCCGTTCTCCAGAACCAGAATCGCGTTCGCGTTCCGGACCGTGGACAGCCGGTGCGCAATGACAAACACCGTACGGTCCTGCATCAGCTTGTTCATGCCCTGTTCGATCAACCGCTCGGTGCGGGTATCGATCGAGCTGGTCGCCTCGTCCAGGATCATGACGGGGGGATCCGCCACATAGGCGCGCGCGATGGCCAGGAGTTGGCGCTGGCCCTGCGACAGGTTCCCGCCGTCGCCGGTGATCCGCGTATCGTAACCCTGCGGAAGCCGGCGGATGAATGAATCCGCGCTTGCCTGCACGGCTGCCTGCACGCATTCCTCGTCGGTTGCATCCAGCCGGCCGTACCGGATGTTTTCCATCACCGTCCCGGAGAACAGGTGGGTATCCTGCAGAACCATGCCCAGCGCGCTGCGCAGATCGGCCTTGTCGATTTCCTTCACATCGATCCCGTCGTAGGTCACCTGTCCCTGCTGAACGTCATAGAACCGGTTCAGAAGGTTGGAAATCGTCGTCTTTCCGGCGCCGGTCGAACCGACAAACGCGATCTTCTGGCCGGGCTTCGCATACAGGTTCACATTGCGGAGTACATCGGTCCGCCCGTCGTAGGAGAACGTGACGTCGTGCAGCCGCACATCGCCGCGCAACGGGACCCGCTCGGCCGATCCGTCCGCATCCGCCCGTTCCCATGCCCATGACTCGCTGCCGCCCTGTCCGCCGGCCGTCCCCGATTCGCGCACCAGCCGCCAGGAACCGCCGTCCGTCTCCGGTTCCTGGTCCATGAGCGCGAAAATCCGCTCCGCGCCCGCCATGGCGGAAAGCAGGGTGTTGATCTGGTTGGTGATCTGGTTGACCGGCATGCCGACATGCCGGGTGTACTGGAGAAAGGCGGCCAGCGATCCGATGTCGAAAGCGGTGCGGATCGCCAGCAATCCTCCGAACGCGGCGGTCGCGGCGTAACTGATGTTGTTGAGGTTCCCCATCACGGGCATGATGACGCCTGCGATGATGTTCGCCCGGGTGGCCGCCTTCCGGAAGTCTCCGCTCAGCTGCTGGAAGTCCTCCCGCGCGACCGACTCGTGCGTGAAGGCCTTGACCACCTTGATCCCCTCGATCGTCTCCTCGATGTATCCGTTCATCTGGCCCAGCGTGCGCTGTTGCTCCCGGAAATAGGCCCGGCCCTTCTTGGTCAGCACGCGGCTGGCCAGTGTCATGACCGTCAGCATGACCGCGGTCACGCAGAAGAGGAGCGGACTGAGAACGAGCATCATGGCGATCGTGCCCACAAAAGTCACGATGCTGGACGTCAGCTGGGTCAGGCTCTGCTCCATGGCCATCATGACGTTGTCCATGTCGTTGGTGAACCGGCTCATCAGTTCACCGTGGGAGTTGGCGTCAAAAAAGCGCAGCGGGAGGGACTGCATCCGGTCGAACAGATCCTTGCGCATCACGTTGACCGTCCGCTGGGCGACGCGCATCATCAACTGGCTCTGGATGAAACTGGCCGCCACGCCGGCCAGATAGATACCCGCCAGCACCAGCAGGGCGGTGCCCAATCCACGGAAGTTACCCGGCAGGATGTAGTCGTTGATCAGCGGTTTGAGAAACCAGGTGCCCGCCAGCGAAGCACACGTACTGACTCCCATGAGCAGCAGCACGACAATGACCAGGTACTTGCTTGAGCCCAGGTAGGCCAGTACGCGCGCCATCGTTTTCTTGGTGCTCTTCGGACGTTCAAAGTTCATCATGCCCCGTCCGGGGCCTCCGCCGGGGCCTCCGGGACCGCGCGGGCGTCCGCCCGGGCCGTTCCTTGTGGACTGATACTCCGGCAGGCGCCGGCCGGATGCGGGCTGTGCAGGTTTTTTATCCATTCAGGCGACGCCTCCTTCGATCTGGGTCGAACAGATTTCCCGGTAGACCTGGCAGGACGCCAGGAGTTCGGCGTGCGTACCGTTCCCGACCAGCCTGCCGTTGTCGAGCACGAGGATCCGGTCCGCCCAGCTGACCGAACTGATGCGCTGTGCGATCAGCAGCACCGTCGTGTCCTGCAAGCGTTCCCGGAACGCCTGCCGGATGCCGCGCTCAGTATCCGAATCCACAGCGCTGGTACTGTCGTCCAGGATCAGGATCCGCGGCCGGCGCAGCAGCGCGCGGGCGATGCAGAGCCGTTGCTTCTGTCCGCCCGACAGGTTGATTCCGCCCTGCCCCAGGACCGTGTCGTATCCGTCCGGAAAACCCGTGATGAACTCGTGCGCCTGCGCGGTTTCCGCCGCCGCGGCGATCTCCTCGTCGGACGCTCCGGCGTCGCCCCACTGCAGGTTGTCCCGGATGGTTCCGCTGAACAGGACGTTGTTCTGCAGGACGATCCCGATGCTGTCGCGCAGGGAGCGCAGTCCGTACTCCCGCACGTCCGTGCCGTCGATCAGGACCTGGCCGCCGGTGACGTCGTACAGGCGCGGCACCAGATGCACGAGCGAGGTTTTTCCCGTCCCGGTTCCTCCGACAATCGCAATGACCTCCCCGGGTTCCGCGGTGAAGCTGACATGGGACAGCACATCCTCGCCGGAACCGCTGGCAAGGTATCGGAAACAGACGTCGCGGAACTCGATCCTGCCTTCCCGGATCCCGCCGCCGGCGCCTTCCGCCGGTGCGTCGCCGTTCGCGGCCAGAACCGCCCCTTCCTCATCCCGGATGGCGGGTTTGGTCTCGAGCACCTCGACAATGCGGTTTCCGCTGGCGCGCGCCCGCGCGGCCATCAGGAAGACCATCGACACCATCATCAGGCTCGAGAGGATCTGGGTGATGTACTGGATGAAGCTGATCAGCCTGCCGGTCGTCAGTTCGCCCGAACCGACCAGGTGGCCGCCGAACCACAGCACGCAGATCGTCGCCATATTCATGACCAGGGTCATCAGCGGCATGATGGTGATGACCAGCGTCGCCGCCTTGATGCCGGCCTGGGTCAGCTCATCGTTCGATTTTCTGAACTTGGACTTCTCGTGCGCTTCGCGTACGAAGGCCTTGACCACACGGATCGCGATGAGGTTTTCCTGCACCGTGCCGTTGAGCGCATCTACTTTGCGCTGCATGGCGGCGAACAGTTTCTCCGCGCGGGTCATGATAAAGAGGATTCCCGCGGACAAGATCGGAATCGCGACGAGCAGAATCAGGGCCAGCCGCGCATGGATCCCGATCGCAAGGATCAGCGCGAACACCATCATGAAAGGGGCCCGGATCATCAGCCGGAGCGTCATCATGAACGTGTTCTGCATCTGTGTGACGTCGTTGGTCAGGCGGGTGACCAGCGATGCGGTGGAGAACCGGTCGATGTCGGAATACGCGAATGCCGTGATCCGCCGGAACAACGCCTGCCGGACGTTCCACCCGAATCCCTGCGCCGCGGTCGACGAGGCGACCATGTTCAGGATGCCGCACAGCATTCCCCCGAGAGACAGAAGCAGCATGATCCCCCCGATGCGCAGGATGAACGGCAGATCCATGTTGGGGATGCCCTCGTCGACGATGCGTGCCATCATCATGGGCATCCGCAGCTCCAGCAGAACCTCCAGGATCATGCAGATCGGGGCGATGACGACATAGATGCCGTACCCTTTGATGTACCGTGCGAGTTTTCGAATGATCCGGATCAAGTGCTTTCCTCCTGTTCCGCCGGCCACATATTCGGCGCGTTTGCGCCCATGTTGACCAGATTGTTCCGCATCCGTCTGTAAAAATCAGCAAGGAGATCCTTTTCCTCCGGACTGAACCCCTTGAACATTCCCTGGTCGATCTCCCGGATCGCCGCCAGGCAGGCTTCCAGCCGTTCCCGGCCTTTGTCCGTGAGAAGGATCTGGTTCCGGCGCTGGTCTTTGTCGTCCTGCACCTTGTGCAGCAGCCCATGGGCTTCCATGCGCCGGAGTGAGACCGCTACGGTGGCGGGACTGACCCCCAGGAACTCCGCGATCTCACGCTGCGAGGAGAACGACCGCTCCGGGTGCTGGATCAGCAGGAAGAGAATACGGGGATGACTGACGTCGGCCAGTCCGCGCTCGGCCACCTCGGCGCGGATCCGCTCGAAGTGCATCCGGCTGATATGCCGGACCATCCACTCCAGTTCTACATGGCCCCGGGTCCCGTCCCCGGGGACGCCGCGTCCTTCCATCCTGCGCTCCTTCCCTGGCGGACCGTCCGTCCGCCATCCTGTTTCTGTCCACATCCGTATTCGATTAGCCGATTAATCATTAGCCGATTACCCATTTTAGTGTGACGCCGAGCCTCTGTCAATATCCATCGCGCATTTTGTTCATTACTTTAAACTCATGGGTTCGAAGCGGGTATTCCCGCAGGAGGTTTGATGTATACTTTCTATATCGCCGGTTCCGGAACCGAGCCGTATCAAGGAGGGTCCGCCATGCTTCCACTCGATATCGAACGCTTTTGGAGAGACGACGAAATCGCCCACCGTGACAATTGTTTCTCGCCGGAAGCCGCCCAGGTCGCCCTGGGAATCCGGATGAGTCCCGAATGCGTATATACGGAGCTGGGGGAGCCCGGCCGGCCGTGGCTGACCGAGGAACCCGCCCGCGCGCGGGAATTGTTCCGCCGCTACAACGACAAGGCGGAGCGGATCGTCGGAGTGCGGCTGCTGAACGAGGAGTTTCCGGAGCCGGACGCCCTGTATCCTCCGTATCGGCGGATCGGGGAATGGTTTGGCGGCAGATATATCGTCAACGAAATCTCCGAGTGGCTTGAAAGCGACATCTCCTCGCCGCAGGAACTGGAAAAGATGCTGGACCGGCTCGAAAGGACCGATCTGCGGGAGTTCATGCTGCCCCCGGGCTGGGAGGCGGAAAAGCGCCGGATCCACGAAAAGTACGGCACCAAACCTCCGGGAGTCCGGCACATCCGCGGTCCGGTTACGCTCGCGATGTCCATATTCGGCGTCGAGCCGTTCATCTACCTTTGTCTGGACGAGCCGGAGCTAGCCGAACGATTCAGCGCCGCCATCACGGACGCGATCATCCGCATGGCCGATATCGCGGATGAGGAGGCCGGGTACAAGCCCGGCGAAGCTCCGCACGGATTTTCGTTCGCGGACGACAACTGCTGCCTCATGACTCCCGAGATGTATGAGATGTTCGGCTATCCTGTGCTGAAGAACGTCTTCGAGCGGTTCTCGCCCGACCCGGACGACAAACGGTATCAGCATTCGGACTCCGCGATGGGGCACCTGCTTCCCATCCTGGGGCGGCTGGACTTCAACGGGGTCAACTTCGGTCCGACGGTCATGGCGGACG
>JAGOFF010000091.1 GCA_017997315.1 Clostridia bacterium | reverse complement strand
GTTGTGGGCTCGGTCGACGGAACGGTTGCGGACGTCTGCCCGGTGGTCGTCATCGAGGTGGAGGCCGACGGAACGGAGGTCGGCTGCCGTCCGGTCGTCACGGTGGGAGTCGGAGAGCCTCCCCCGCATCCGGATCCGACCAGAAGCAGCACGGAGAGAAGGAGCACGGAAAGCATGGATACGGTCGAGGCCCTATGAGGGTGGCGCATGTCGTGACTGTTCAAGAAAAACCTCCGGACTGTGCCGCCTTCACGGCGGTACGCTTGTCCGGCGCCAGGCGGCAGCCCGTCACCGGACACAATAGTAGGAGTATACCGCATCGGCGATCGCCTCGCCAAGGCGGGGCTGCATTGCCGGATCCGAAAGCGCTGCGCGGTCGTTCTCGTTGGTCAGGAATCCCAGTTCAATCATGGCGCTGGCAAGATTCTGCTCACGCAGCACGGCGAAGTCCTGGTCCACCAGCGGATCGGGCGTCCCGTCGGCGAGCGCGGGCACCGTCTTCGTGATCGAACCGTACAACAGCGAAGCGAGGCGGAGCCGACCGGCGTCGTCATAATACTGGTAGGAGGGGCGCCAGTCGGAGGACGGGCTTGCAGGGGCTTCGAGCCGCTCGTCGTGCAGGATCACACCGCTGGTGGTGTAGTAGACCTGGAGTCCGTGCACATCCGGATAATCCGCTGCGGCGTTGCAGTGGATGGAGATAAACAGCCAATCCGGATACTGCCGCTGGATGTCCATGGCGTGTTTGAGATCGATATCCGTCCCCGATCCCCCCATCCGGCCGGGGATCATGTCGTCGTTGGCCTCGATGATCGGGTCCAGGATGTCGAGGTATCCGTCGATCACGGTGGTACTGCGCCCGGCCGCTCCGGCCAGTCCGGCAAAATCCTCGAGGATCGACTTGGCGACAAGCGCCGGACGGCAGAAGATCGAATAGAATGTATCGTCATCCCGGATCATCCGGACGCGCGCGCCCAGGGATTCCAGTGACTTCTTTGTCTCCTGCGCGACCGACAGTGTGACGTCCTTCTCCATGACGTCCTGCTCGCGGAAGCCTACCGGCCATCCGCACCCGGAATCGATGCCGCCGTGTCCCGGATCCAGCACGACCGTGATTCCCTCGAGCGGCTTCCCGGTACGCGGACGCCCGACGTACCGCGTGAGATCTGTGACGCGGATGGTCTCGACCGACCCGGACGCCGGCCAGCGCAGCATCTCGGGCAGTGCCGCTCCCGGCTCTCCGATCGGATCGGGCGGCAGGACAAGCAGTTCGCGGATGGAGGAGGTCGGAACCGGTGTCGTCGTGACGCCGCCTGCGGTGGGATCCGGTGTTGCTGCGACGGTCGTGCCGGCTGGCGTCGTGGAGACGGGTGGTGCATCGCGTCCCCCGATGACCTGTTCGAACAGGATGACCGCCAGGCTGAAAAGCACGATCGCGCTGACCAGTCTGCGGGCCCTTCCGGCTCCCCTCGTGCGCGGCTCAGTCATGCGGTATGCGGGGCACGGCTACGTACCCGGACTTGACGGATCCCGTTTCCGCACGCTCTCCGCCAAGGTCGGGCAGCATGCCGGTCCGCATTGAATCCCGTGGATTCGCCATATGGAAAAGGCCTCCGGGCAAAAGATTGATCGCATTATATCACACTCGTTTTTCCACTTTGCGGTGCCATTGTTTCAGCTGCATTGCATGGATTCAAGCTGGAAACGGCCGGCCTCCGCAACGCCCGGCGGACGTCGGATGACGACGGCACGCCGACCGGCCTTGCCGCCGGCAAGTCGGCGACGGCCCGTGTCCGGAAGGGACTCCCTATTCCACCGTCACACTCTTGGCCAGGTTTCGAGGCTTGTCCACGTCGCAGCCCTTGTGTACCGCGACATAATATGCGAACAGCTGGGCGGGCGTCACCGCGAGGATCGGCGTGAACAGCGGGTCGGCGTCCGGCAGCATCACGACGTCGTCGCAGACCGTTGCGGCATGTTCCGTTTCCGGGGTCGCCAGTCCGAGGACGACCGCGCCGCGGGCTTTGACCTCGCGGACGTTCCCGACCGCTTTTTCCACCAGGGACGGCTGCGTCATGGGGCAGACGACCAGCGTCCCCTCCTCGATCAACGCGATCGTGCCGTGCTTGAGTTCTCCGCCGGGATACGCTTCCGAGTGGATGTAGGAGATCTCCTTGAGTTTCAGCGACGCCTCCATGGACAAGGCATAGTCCAGTCCCCGCCCGATGAAGAATACGCTCTTTGCATTGTAGTGCGCGGAGGCGAACCGGGCGATCCTTTCCTTCGCCTGAAGCGTCTCCTCCAGCTTGTCCGGGATCGCCTGCAACGCAGTCACGTACCGGTTGTATTCCTCCGGATTGATCCGGCCGGTCAGGTCCGCGGCGTGCAGTGAGAGCAGGTACAGCGCCGCGAGCTGGGTGTTGTAGGCTTTGGTCGAAGCGACCGCGATCTCCGGCCCGGCATGGGTGTACAGGACATGGTCCGCCTCCCGGGCGATCGAGCTGCCCACCACGTTGACGAGCGCGATGCAGAGTGCCCCCTTCTCGCGGGCGACCCGCATGGCGATCAGCGTGTCGAGTGTCTCGCCGGACTGGCTGATGACAATGGCGAGGCTCCGGTCCGTCACCAATGGATCGCGATAACGGAACTCGGACGCCACGTCGACGCTGACCGGAATGCGGCACAGCCGCTCGAAAAGGTACTTGCCCACCATGCCGGCATGGTATGCCGTTCCGCAAGCGATGATGTGGATCATGTCGCAGGATTCCAGGCGTTCGCGCGTCAGCGGCAGGTCGGGAATCACGATCCTGCCGTCCCGGATGCGCGGACTGAGCGTGTCCCGCACCGCGCGCGGTTCTTCATGGATCTCCTTGATCATGAAGTGCTCGAAGCCGCCCTTCTCCGCAGCGTCCACATCCCAGTCGACATGGATCGGCTGGCGTTTGATGCCGTGTCCGAGCGCGTCGAACAGCCGCACGCCGTTCGATCGGATCTCGACGACCTCCCGGTCCTCGAGGATGATCACCTCACGCGTATGCGCCAGGATGGCGGGGATGTCGGATGCGATGAAATTCCCGTCCTCCCCGAGCCCGACGATCAGCGGGCTGTCCTTGCGTGCCGCGACGAACAGGTCCGGGGTGTCGCTGCAGACCACACCGAGCGCGTAGGTACCCTCGATCTCCTGCATGGTCTCCAGGACCGACTGGACCAGATTCCCTCTCTCGCGGCCGGTATAGTGGTGCTCCACGAGATGCGAAATGACTTCGGTGTCGGTATCCGAACGGAAGATATAGCCGAGGGAGGTCAGATAGTCGCGCAGTTCCTTGAAGTTTTCGATGATCCCGTTGTGCACCACCGCGATCCGGCCGTTGTTGGACAGATGGGGATGCGAGTTCTCGTCGCTCGGCGCTCCGTGCGTCGCCCAGCGCGTGTGGCCGATCCCGATATGCACGCCGCCGCGGTCCATCCTTCCGGAATCGCGCAGTTCCCTTTCCAGGACGGCAAGCCTGCCTTTGCGCTTGACGACCGACAGTCCGTTCGTGTCGATAAAGGCGACACCGGCGGAGTCATATCCCCGGTATTCCAGCTTCGCCAGCGAATCGATCAGGATGGGCAGCGCCTCGTTTTTTCCGACATATCCGACTATTCCGCACATGAGCGGTCCTCCTCCGAGATGATGTCCCCGGGTGCGTCCGCGTCAGCCGTGCCTTTCGGCGATCTTGGCCGCGATCTGTTCCGCCATGCCTGTGATGACGTCGATATCTTCGCCCTCGAGCATGACGCGGATGACCGGCTCCGTCCCGGACGCGCGTACCAGCACCCTGCCGCGTCCGGCAAGCCGTTTGTCGCATTCCTCGCACATCGACCGGATGACCGGGTCCGCCATGGCCGATTCCTTGTTCGGATTGGGGATGCGGGCGCTCTTGAGCACCTGGGGCAGGACGGTCATGATCCTGCGCGCCTGTCCGAGCATTTGGCCCCGGTTTTTCAGGGCTCTGAGCAGCCTCAGCGCGGACAGCATCCCGTCGCCGGTCGTGGCGCAGTCCCTCAGGATGATGTGGCCGGACTGCTCCCCGCCGATCGAGTATCCCCCCGCGATCATGGTCTCGAGGACGTACCTGTCGCCGACCTTGGTCTTCTCAAGCCGGATTCCGAGCTCGCCGGCGGCAATGTCCAGTCCCAGGTTGCTCATGACCGTCACGACCAGCGTATCGTCCTCCAGCGCTCCCTGGCGCCTCATGTCGTCCGCGATGATCGCCATGATCACGTCCCCGTCGACCGGGTCGCCGTACTCGTCGACCGCCAGCATGCGGTCGGCGTCTCCGTCGAAAGCGATCCCGATCGAACACTCCTGTTCGCGCACCAGGTGGGCAAGGGAGCCGAGATGCGTGGAACCGCAGTTGTCGTTGATGTTGGTCCCGTCCGGTTCGTTTCCGATCACCACGACGTTTGCGCCAAGGCTGCGGAACAGTGCCGGCGCGATTCCGCTGGCCGCCCCGTTGGCGCAGTCCATTGCGATGAGCAGGCCGGACAGGTCGACGCCCATGATCTGCGCGAGATGGGCGGAATACTCGGCCGCCGCGCCGTCGAAGCGGCGCACCCTCCCTACGCGGTCCCGGTCCGGCCGCTTCGGATAGGTTCCGGCCGCGATCATCCCTTCGATTTCATCTTCGACGGCGTCGGCGAGCTTGTAGCCGTCCGCGTTGAAAAACTTGATCCCGTTGAATTCAAACGAGTTGTGGGAAGCCGAGATCACGACGCCCGCGTCATAGCCGCCGGAACCGGTCAGGGCCGCGATCCCCGGCGTGGGGATCACGCCGCACAAAACCGCATCCGCGCCTGCGGCGCACAGTCCGGCGGCCAGCGCGGCTTCGAGCATGCCGCAGGATATGCGGGTGTCCGAGCCGATCAGGACCTGCGGCCGGTGGCGGGCATGACCGGCGAGGACGGCCGCACCCGCCTGCCCCAGATTGAATGCGAGTTCCGCTGTCAGCTCGCGGTTGGCAATACCGCGAACCCCGTCTGTACCAAAAAGCCTGCCCATATGATCCCGTCCTCTTTCGATTGGATTGTCGAGATTATAGCATAGCCCCTGCGGGACATCACCCGCCCGACGGCATGTAGACGTTCACGGTCTGCCACCGGGGCTTGATGTCGACCACTTCGAAATGCATCAGTGCCTGGATGTCGATTTCGATCTCCGCGTTCATGACCGCAGGTTCGTCGATCCCGGACAAGTCTATGAATGCGGTGAAATCCTGGGCGGTCAGGCTGGAGAAGCTTTTAAGGCGGCCGCGCACCTCGATGGTCACCGAAGCGACCGGAAACTGGACGGTCAGCCCCTTCTCCCGCAGCGCGTCTTCCCCGCGGGTTTCGAGCTGGACGGCGAACTGCCGTGTCTCGACCGGATTGGTGGTCGTCTGGACAAACAGCCAGACAAAGACGGCGATGGCAAGGGACGCAATCATGAGCCAGCGCCTCCGCCGCTTCGGCAGGCGCGGTTTCTCGATCTCGCCGTCCCCGGCGATCACGGGGCCCGCTTCCTCGCGGATGATCCGACGGCCTTTTCCGATGATGCTGGAGATCGCGCCGCCGGTCCGCTTCTCGGGCGCGAGAAGCTTGTGGAGGAGCGTCCGGAGCGCGTCCGCGTTCTCCATGGAGTACAGCCGGCCGTCCAGCGCGACGGAGATCGCCCCGCGTTCCTCCGAGACCACCACCGCGATGGCGTCGCCCATCTCGCTGACGCCGACGGCCGCGCGGTGCCGGGTTCCGTAGTCCCGGCGGAGGTGATAGTTGTCCGAGAGCGGGACATGGCAGCGCGCCGCATGGATCCGGCCGTTGCGGATGAGGACGGCCCCGTCGTGGAGCGGGGACCCCTTGTAGAATATCTGCATGAGCGCGGTCGCGCTCAGGTTCGAGTCCAGTGTCACGACGTTCTCCTGGACCAGCAGTTCGCCGAGTTTGGTGGAACGCTCGATGATCATCAGCGCGCCGGTATAGGTCGCGGCCATCCGCTCGCTCGCCATCACGATCGCCTCGATGGAGTTGTGGACCGACGCCGGAGCGGCCTCCTCATCCATACTGAGCCGGGAGGGCAGGATATGGAAGGTGTTGCGCCCGACCGTCTCGAGCGCGCGGCGAAGCTCGGGCTGGAACACCACGACAAACGCGATGGCCAAAACCGAGATGGAGTTGCTGAGGATGTATCCGATCGTCTGCAGTCCGAACACTTCGCACATCAGGTTCAGGACCAGAATCAATATGATTCCGCGAAGCAGCTGCCACGCCCGGGTATCCGCCATCAGCCGGAGAATGTAGTATATGACCAGCGTCGTGACCAGGATGTCGACCAGGTTGAGCGCGATATCGATCGGCCCGCCGAAAAAGACGATGCCGCTGGAGATGCTGTTGAACAGCTGCGTGAAAAAATCCCCCAGGTTGCTGAACACCCCGCTCAATAGAAAACGCATCCGTTCGGCTCCTCTTAGTTCGTCAGGCTCTCAAGCACATCGCGTTCCAGCCGGTCCGGAGACGTGATCTGGATGCTCCGGCCGCTGACCCGGATCAATCCGTCCTTTTCCATGTTGATCAGTTCGCGGGAGAACGAGGGGCGCGGCATGGCGAGCAGCCGCGAAACCACTTCCTTGGATGCCGGCAGCCGGACCTGCACCGGACCGGCCGGGCGGCGGGACGATACGGTTCCCTGCGCCGAGCGCCGCCGCTCCTCCGAATCGAGATCCAGCAGATAGAAGGCGATTTTCTGCCGCAGGCTTTTTTGGGACAGCAGCGAGATCCGTTTGTTCTGGATGCGGATCCGGTCGGACAGCACCTGGATGAAGTTCATCTCCACGCCTTGGCTGGCCTGCATCATCCTCTTGAGAAGATCGTTGGACAGGGTGATGACCTTGCTGTTCGCCACCGCCTCGATGGTCATCGGGCAGACATGGTCCGTCCCGAACACCATATCGGTCCCGATGATGTCGCCCGGGCCGAGCAGGCCCAGGGTGTAGGCGTCGCCCGAGCCGGTATAGCGCTGCATCGCAAGCTGCCCTTCAGCGACGATCCCCACGTACCCGCACAGATCGCCTTCGTGGATCAGGATCTCCCCTTTCCAGACCAGCCGGATGGAAGTCATCAGGCAAAAGGGCTCGAAGAACTCGTGTTTGAGGCCGCGGAACAACGGGGTCGCAGCCAGTTCGTCACAGACTTTACGCATGTTCGGATCCCCCTGCAGCATAACCGTTACTAGAGATTATACGTCAAGACCGTCGATTCGTGACAGGCGTTACAAAACATCCTTCAATTTACTGTGCGGACACGGTACGGCGCACGGAAAGCCGGCGTCACTCCTCCCGGTACCGCATGTACAGACTGCGGGGGCGGAAACCGAGGCTCTCCCAGAATCGGAGGCCGGCCTCGTTCCAGTAGAGGACCTCGATATCGATCGTGTCCGCGCCGAGGCGGCCGAGCAGCAGCCGGAACGCCTCGCGTCCGTACCCGCGGCGCCGGTGTCCGCGCGCGATGAAGAACTGCCGCAGATAAAGCGGTGACCGGGTCGTATCGACCAGCGCGTACCCGACGGTCTCCCCCTCCTCGCGGAAAAGGAACGCGCGGTAGCCGGAAGTGAGGAATCCCTCCATGCGCGTCCCGAGTTCCGCGGTCGACATCGGGTTCTCATGGCCTTCATCCTCGATCAGTTCCCGATTCATCCGGGCCAGTCCGGCGCAATCCCCGCGGTCTGCGTCATGAATCTCCATACAACCATCCTCCCAGCCGATCCAACCGGTCGAAGATCTCCAAGGCCGGATACGCCGCGAGCGCATCCCGGCCGGTCGTGCCCGTCGTCACACCGATGAAGTCCACACCGGCCGCCGATGCGGTCTGCGCGTCGATCACGCTGTCCCCGATGTAAAGGACGTGTCCGAGGGACACCCCGAGCGCGGCGGCAGCCGTCCGGATCCCTTCCGGATCCGGCTTCGGGCGGGAAACATCCTCCCCGCCGACGACCGTGTCCACCAGCGGCTCAATGTCGAACTTGCGCAGAATCTCGGCGATCCGGTACCGGAACTTGGTCGTCACGATGCCGGTCCGGACGCCTGCCGCATGGAGGCGGCGCAGGAGCGGTGCGGTTCCCTCATACAGCACGGTGTTCGGGGTCATGACCTCGTCCCCCTTTTCCCGGAACAGCGCCAGGAACCGTTGGGTGCGTTCGGCGTCCGACAACCCGGTGAGCGTCCGGAACGCCTCCGACAGGGACATCCCGACCGTCCGCCGGATGGCCTCCCGTTCCGCGGGAGGATTTCCCGATCCGGTCAACGCGTGGTTCATGGCCAGGACGATGCCCTCGGTCGCATCCCCGAGCGTATAGTCGAAATCGAAAACCAAAGCCTGGTATCCCCTTCCGGGCATGCAGCCGGGAGACGCGGCTTCCGGAGTATCCGGGCGGATGATGTACTCCACCATTCCATACTCACGCGGAGGATCCAGCGGGAACCGGCGGAACTCCCGGAATCCGGCCGCGAGATACATTCTGCGGGCCGGCTCGAAAAACGGCGTATCCCCGGTCGAGACAACGATCTCCGCCGGGCCGGACTCCAGGATGCGCTCCACCGCCAGCCGCATCTGGGCGGTGCCGATGCCACGTCCCCGGAGTCCCGGCCGGACGCAGTTGTGCCCGACATGGACCCGGGCCGGCAGCTC
>JAGOFF010000090.1 GCA_017997315.1 Clostridia bacterium | reverse complement strand
GGCCGGCAGGATTCGCGCTGCCCGGATCCAGCACCTCGTTCAGCGTACCGTCGCCCTTGTCGGAGACCGTCACGATCACGGTGTAGATCGTCGTGCTGTAAGTCACGCCGCCCAGTTTGGTCGCCGGGATGATCTCCTTGACCGTGTAGGTGTGGATCCCGACATCCGCAAGCGTGTACTGGATCGCGTTGAAGCTGAAGCTTCCGCCTGCCAGGTTCGAAACCGTCTCGATCAGCGTCGCGCCCTTCCAGAGTTCAAAGGAGAATTCGCCCGCCGCCAGGGTCCGTCCGGTCAACGTTTTGGTGCCCGACAGATCCAGATGCCCCGTCGCCGCGTAGGTGTTGGTGAAGTTGAGCCCGGTGGGATTCGCGCTGCGGGGAGCAAGCACGACGTTGAGCGTGCCGTCGCCCTTGTCGGAGACCGTCACGGTTACGGTGTAGATCGTCGTGTCATACGTCACGCCACCCAGGGAGCCAGCGACTTCCTTCACCGTGTAAATGTGTGTCCCGACGTTCGCCAGCGTGTACTGGATCGCGCTGAAGCTGAAGCTTCCGCCTGCCAGGTTCGAAACCGTCTGGATCAGCGTTGTGCCTTCCCGCAGTTCAAAGGAGAATTCGCCCGCCGCCAAGGTCCGTCCGGTCAGGGTCTTGGTGCCCGACAGGTCCAGATGGCCCGTCGCCGCGTAGACGTTGGTGAAGTACAGCCCGGTCGGAGAGTCGCTTTCCTCGTCGACATCCACGTCCAGTGTGCCGTTCCCGTTGTCCGAGACGTGTACGATCACGGTGTAGATCGTCGTGTCATACGTCACGCCGCCCAAGGAGCCAGCGACTTCTTTCACCGTGTAGGTGTGCGTTCCCACGTCGGACAAATCGTACGCGATCGTAGTGAAAGCGAAGCTGCCATTCGCCAGGTTCGACACCGTCTCGATCAGCGTTGTGCCTTCCCGGAGTTCAAAGGAGAACTCGCCCGCCGCCAGGGTCCGTCCGGTCAGAGCTTTGGATCCGCGGAGAGCCAGCTCGCCCGTCGCTGCGTAGGTATTCGTGAAGTTGAGGCCGGTCGGGCTCGCGCTGCCGGCGCCCAGCACGATATTCAGCGTGCCGTCGCCTTTGTCGGAGACCGTCACGGTTACGGTATAAACCGTCGTGGAGTACGTCACGCCTCCCAGGGCACCAACGACCTCCTTGACCGTGTAGGTGTGCGTTCCGACATTCGCAAGCGTGTACTGGATCGCACTGAAGGCAAAGCTGCCGTTCGCCAGGTTCGACACCGTCTCAATCAGCGTCGTGCCTTCCCGCAGTTCAAAGGAGAACTCGCCCGCTGCCAGGGTCCGCCCCGTCAGCGTCTTGGTTCCCGACAGATCCAGATGGCCCGTTGCAGCATAGATATTGGTGAAGTTGAGACCGGCGGGATTCGCGCTTCCCGGATCCAGCACCACGTTCAATGTGCCGTCACCTTTGTCGGAGACCGTCACGATCACGGTATAGATCGTCGTGTCATAGGTCACGCCACCCAGTTTGGTCGCCGGAATCACTTCCTTGACTGTATAGGTATGTATGCCGACATTCGCCAGCGTGTAGATGATCGTGCTGAACGCGATGCTTCCGCCCGCGCCGTTCGCGACGGTCTCGATCAGCGTCGCGCCTTCCCACAACTCGTAGGAGAACTCGCCGATTCCAAGAACACGCCCGGTCAGCGTCTTGGTTCCGGCCAGGTTAAGAACGCCGGACGCCGCGTAGGTGTTGGTGAAGTTGAGGCCGGTCGGGCTTGCGCTGCCGGCGCCCAGTACAACGTTCAACGTGCCGTCGCCCTTGTCGGAAACCGTCACGGTCACGGTGTAGACCGTCGTGTCATACGTCACGCCGCCCAGTTTGGTCGCCGGGATGACCTCCTTGACCGTGTAGGTGTGTGTTCCGACGTTCGCCAGCGTGTACTGGATCGTGTTGAACGCGATGCTTCCGCCCGCGCCGTTTGCGACCGTCTGGATCAGCGTCGTGCCTTCCCACAGTTCAAAGGAAAATTCGCCCGTCCCCAGGGTGCGGCCGGTTAGCGTCTTGGTGCCCGAAAGGTCCAGGTGGCCCGTCGCCGCATAGACGTTGGTAAAGTTCAACGCAGCCGGGTTTGCACTGCCGGCGCCCAGCACCACGTTGAGCGTACCGTCGCCCTTGTCGGAAACCGTCACGGTCACGGTATAGATCGTCGTGTCATACGTCACGCCGCCCAGTTTGGATACTGGGATAACCTCCTTGACAGTATAAGTGTGTGTGCCGACATCCGCGAGTGTGTAGTTGATCGTGCCGAACGGGATGGTTCCGCCTGTACCGTTCGTCACGGTTTTCAGGAGAGTAGAGCCTTCCCAGAGTTCAAAGGAGAACTCACCTGGAATCAGGGTGCGTCCCGTGAGGGTTTTGGTTCCGGAAAGAACCAGACTGCCCGTCGCGGCGTACCGATTGCCAAAGTTGATGTTGTCGACACCGTATCCGGGAGTCACAACAACAGAATGGTAATCTCCTGTCGGAAACGTTTTGGTCCATCCAGTTTTCTGTACTTCACGGACTAAAAGTGTGGTATCCGATTGATCTATCAGAACAAACTCAAGGTAGTACTTGCCGGTCGCGTCGGTGAACGTCGACTCGCCGGCGTCCTTCACGCCGTCCTTGTCCAGATCGACCCAGATCTCCCAGTTCGCCAGGGGCGGTTCCGCTGCATCCCAGATGCCGTTTCCGTTCTGGTCATTCCACTTGTACCCGGAAATTCCGGACTTGAGATCGATTGCTGAAGTCTGGAGTTGATTGTCTCTGGATCCCGGTGTGAAATCAGAAGCGGCTACGACGCTGTGATGATAAGGAGACCCGCTGATCTCTCCGGCTCCCATTCCTGGCCCCCAGCCAAGTCCGGTCGGAGGATATTCCAGGCCAACTGCAATGTGTCCTGCGTACAAGACCATGACATCTGTTGCAGTGCCTTCCCAACTCAAGGTCCAGTAGACATCACTGGTGGCACCGTCATCCTTGTTTGACTTCAACGTGGGATCGATGACGATCTGCACGTTCTCCAACGTGCCGCCGTTGGCGTACACATCGATCATTCGATTTCCGTACATCGCTTCAAATGCAGCCAAACGATCTGCTCCGGCAAATGCATCCTCGGGCACCTCGACGGCAACATGCACCGGCCAGTCCGCCTGTGAGATTCCCAGCCACATCCAATCTTCAGACCAGACGGAACCGTTGTCGGCAGCGGCTTCCACCGCTTGTCCCCATCCGGTCAGAAAATCATATGCGTATTTGGTATTCTTTGTGAATCCATAAGACAGCGTAATACTGTGCGATTCGGCAGGGTCCACATCTGCAAGGATCAGGCGTTGCGGCACGCTCATCCCCTCAATGTAGTACGCCTTTGAAGCGTTGATGTTGCCGCCAACCCAAGCGATGTTCTTGGATGCAAACTGGCTGTACTCGTCCACCGATGTTGCGCTGATCGGCGAGAATCCGATCATCTGCAGCACCATGGAGGCCACTACGAGCAAGATGAAAAGTTTCTTTTTCATTTCCGTTACCCCTCTTGTTTGATCCTGCTATCACGGTTGATAGGCTGTTGATTCAATGCCAGCTCTCGCGCCTGATGGAAAACTCTCAAATACTCCCCAAAAAAACAAAGACAGCCTGTTGCGGAACCGCGTTCAATTCCGGCAACTGGCTGTCTTGCTTCGGATCGATGATCGATCCGGAGCGTAGACCCTCTAGCTTTGCGTCAGTCCGTTTCCGGACTTTTGCCAAGATCTCCCCTATGAAACTAAAAGGTACATATGATACGGGCCATGACGTTATCATCCCCGACAACCAGAGTATAGATCACGCAAAACTGTAACGCAATAGAAATGTTTAGTGATATTGGCAGTTCGCAAATTGTTTACATCCGTCAAACAATTGCACAACAACTCCGGTATTAGGAGGTACGGAACGGCGTTGTATATGGTTCGCCGGCATAAACGCATTCAACGGATTATTACAAATCCGAGACATCTTGCCTGCGATGATCCTATAAAAAAGGCTCCGGCGGATATCTCCGCCGGAACCTTCCGATTTGCTATCAGGCAGTATAGGGATCAGAAATCCCGGGTATGCCTCCGCGGGCCGCCCTCAGGATTCCGGTCGCCTCCGCCGTGTTCGCCGCGGGGTTCATACCCGCTGCCGGGTCTCCGGTCGTTGGGACGCGACCTGCGCTCATCCCCGCGGGGCGGACGACGGTCATCCCCGCGCGGTCCGTTGAACGGACGGGCCGGACGCTCCCGGCCTTCGGGCTCCGTGAAGCCTTCCGGTTTGGGGAGACAATCCCGCATTGAGAGGTTGATACGGCCCTGGCTGTCGATCTCGGAGACCATGACCTTGACCGGATCCCCTTCGCTGACCACATCCTCGACTTTTTCGACGCGGTTCCAGGCCATCTTGGAGATGTGCACCAGGCCTTCCTTGCCGGGAGCGAACTCGACGAACGCACCAAACGTCATCAGGCGGGTGACTCGACCGTCAAAGATCTGGCCGGGTTCCGGATCGTTTACGATGCCTTCGATGATCGCAATGGCTTTGCGACCCATCTCGATGTCCGTTGCGGCAACGTAGACCCGGCCGTCCTCCTCGATGTCGATCTGGGTGCCGGTCTCCGCAATGATCCGGTTGATGACCTTGCCGCCGGATCCGATGACTTCGCGGATCTTGTCCACGGGCACCTGGGTCTGCAGGATCTTGGGCGCGTACTTGGAGAGTTCTTCCCGAGGACTTGCGATGCACGGCAGAATCACCTCGTTGATGATCTGCAGACGCCCCTTCCGGGTCATTTCGAAGGCCTGGCGGATGATCTCGTGCGAGAGTCCGTCCACCTTGATGTCCATCTGGATGGCCGTGATCCCTTCGGTCGTTCCGGCCACCTTGAAGTCCATGTCGCCGAAAAAGTCTTCGATCCCCTGGATGTCCATGAAAACCAGGAAATCGTCCTCGTTCTCCTCATTGACGATCAGTCCGGACGAGATTCCCGCGACCGGACGTTTGATCGGCACGCCCGCGTCCATCAGGGCAAGGGTGCTGGCGCATACCGAGCCTTGCGAGGTGGAACCGTTGGACATCAGCACTTCGGACACCAGGCGGATGGCATACGGGAACTCTTCTTCCACGGGAAGTACCGGGATGAGGGAGCGTTCCGCCAATGCGCCGTGTCCGATTTCACGACGGCCGGGCGACCGGGCGGTCTTCGCTTCGCCGACGCTGTAAGGCGGGAAGTTGTAATGGTGGATATACCGTTTCTCGTCCTCGGGATCGATGCCGTCCAGTTTCTGAGCGCTCGACATGGGAGCGAGCGTGCAGGATGTGAGCACCTGGGTCTGGCCGCGCTGGAACAGTCCGGAACCGTGGACACGCGGCAGCACGCCGACTTCCGCGGAAAGCGGACGGATCTGGTTGATCGAGCGGCCATCGACGCGGCGGTGTTCGTTATACAGGTAGTCGCGGACGACTTTCTTCTCGAGTTTGTAGACGGCTTCGCCGACCAGGGGGAGCCAGGATTCGTCGATTCCGGCGACATGCGCCTTGACTTCTTCGGTCAACGCCGCAACCGCTCCGTCCCGGACACTCTTGTCGTCCGACAGGACCGCCTGGCGCATTTTGTCCCAGCCGAACTCCTTGACCGCCGCAAACATATCGGCAGGCACTTCTTTTGAAACATAGGAGAACTTTGGTTTCCCGATATCCGCCCGGATTCCGTCGATGAACGTGCAGATCTCGCGGATGATCTGATGCCCCTGGATGATCGCTTCAAGCATGACGCCGTCGGGCACTTCGTTCGCGCCGGCTTCGATCATGGCGATCTTTTTGTCGGTACCGGCGAGCGTCACATGCATGGCACTGGCCGCGCGCTGTTCTTCGGTCGGATTGAAAACGGGCTTGCCGTCGATCAGTCCGATCAGTACGCCGCCGATCGGGCCCTTCCACGGAACGTCCGAGATCGATATCGCTACCGATGTGCCGATCATGGCGACGATTTCGGGTGAAAAATCCTGATCCACGGAAAGGACCAGGTTGTTCACAACGACATCGTTGCGCAGATCCTTGGGGAATAGGGGCCGGATGGGCCGGTCGATGACGCGGGACGTCAGGATCGCCTTTTCCGACGGACGCCCTTCGCGGCGGATGAAGCCGCCCGGTATCTTGCCGACGGAGTACATCTTCTCCTCATAGTCGACGCTGAGGGGAAAGAAATCGATCCCTTCGCGCGGACTGGCGGAAGCGGTGACGGTGGACAGAATCACGGTGTCGCCGTAGCGCACGAGGCAGGATCCGTTGGCGAACTGCGCGAGTTTTCCGGTTTCGACCGTCAGTTCCCTGCCGGCGAATTGTGTCTGGTACGTCTTGAACATGGGTTGTGGCACCTCCATTGGCGGTTCTCCGCCTTGTCTTCGGGCCAGGGATCGACACGGTACGGACGGTAGCCTGTAGGGTCCAAGGCCGCTTGGATGTCGGCCGCGCAACCTACCTTCTACTGTCCCGCCGGTTTCGCCCGTCCTGATCCGCAGGGCGGCCCGTATGTAAATGATTATATATGAAACGGGGTGGGCGGCAACCCGCCCACCCCGCTCCTGTCGGCTTACTTTCTGATGTTGAGTTTCTCGATGATCGCACGGTACCGCGCGATGTCGATCCGCGTGAGATAATCCAGCAGACCGCGGCGGCGTCCGACCATGGACAGCAGCCCCCTGCGGGAATGATGGTCGTTGTTGTGCTGCTTGAGGTGTTCGGTCAGGTGGTTGATCCGCTCGGTGAGGATGGCGATCTGCACCTCCGGCGATCCGGTGTCTCCCTCTTTCAAGCCGTACTGGGTGATGATTTCGGTTTTCTTGGCCTTGTCCATATCTTCCTCCATAAAATTCGCCATTAGCAACGTAGACGGTCGGACGATCCGTGAACCTTGTCTATGGCAGACTGCGACAAATTCTACCATGCATATGGACGGAATACAACTGGCGGTGACTCTGCTACGTCATTCAATCCGATCCGGCCGGATGCCGCCGTCTTCGGACAACGCCTCGCGGATCGCCTTGGAAAGCTGATCCGGGCAGGATGTCTTGCGCCGGCCGCAGCGGATTCCCTCCAGACGGTCCGCGGCGACTGAAGCGTCCATGCCTTCGACCAGGACGGAAATCCCGCGGGCGTTTCCGTCGCAACCGTCATCAAAACGCAGTCCGCTCAGTGTACCGTCGGGCCGGATGCGGAAGCGGATGCTCCGGCTGCAGACCCCGGTCGGCCGGAACACATGCTCTTTGTCCATCTCCATGTCAGAAAACATACTCCTGCCCGAGATCCCGGATGACGACCTGGTTCTTGCCTTCAGACCGTTCGACGCGGCCGACGGCCTGTGCGGAAATCCCGTATGCGGCGGAGATCCGGATCACCTCCGCGGCTGCGTCCGGATCGCAATACACCTCGAGCCGGTGACCCATGTTGAAAATCTGGTACATTTCCGAAGGGTCGACCGCGCCGGACGCCCGGATCGCCTGAAAGACAGCGGGGGCTTCGAACAGCCGGTCCTTGACGTACCGCAGGCCGGACCCGAAATCCCGGCTTTTCACCAAACCGCCTCCGGTGCAGTGGATCAGTCCGGAGATTCCCGGGCGGCATGCCGCAAGGATGTCGCGGACGACCGGGAGATACGTCCGCGTCGGCGAAAGGAGCGCCTCCCCCGCCGTCATCCCGGCCCCGCGCGAAACATCCCCGCCGGGGAGTGCGTCGTCGAGCTCGAAGCTTCCGACATATGCCTTCGCCGGATCGATCGTCTCGGAAAACGACTCCGGATACCGGTCGCGATAGACGGAGGACAGGAGAAGGTGGCGCGCGGCGGTCAGCCCGTTGGAGCCGATCCCGCTGTTGACCCGGTCCTCGTAAGTCGCTTGTCCAAACGAAGCCAGCCCGATGATGAGGTTCCCCGGCCGGATTCCCGAGGCATCGACCACATCGGTGCGCGGCAGACGGACGACGATGGTGCTGTCGACGATGGCGGTCCGCACCAGATCCCCTACATCTGCGGTTTCTCCGCCCGTCATGGTGATCCGGATGCCGAGCCGATCCATCCTTGCGATGGCATCGTCATATCCGCGGATCACGGCTGCGATGCAGTCCGCATCGATCCGGTGCGCGTTGCGCCCGATGGTATTGGACAGCAGAAAGCCGTCAACGGCCCCCACGCAGGCGAGATCGTCCGTGTGCATGGCGAGGGAGTCCTGGGCGATCCCGGTAAACCAGGTCGGATCCCCGGTCTCCCGGTACATCATGTATGCCAGGGAGGACTTGGTTCCGGCTCCGTCGGCATGGACCACGGTGCACCAGTCCGGGTCTCCGGCGACGTCCGGCAGGATTTTGCAGAACGCACCCGGGAAGATTCCCCGGGATTGCCCGGCGACCGCCCGTTTCACATCGTCCTTGGTCGGTGACACCCCGCGGTCGGTATACGCCTTGGCTGGCATGTCGGTTCTCCTCTCCTATTGGAACGCCGCATCCCCGATCGGGCGCGGCGGCAGCTTGCAGAAATGTTTTCCGAGCAAGTCTGTAAGCCGGGTTCTGTATTCGGCAGCCATCTATCTACGCCTGCCCTTCCGGACAGGCTTGAGCCATCTCCCCGGGACTTGCGGGCCGCAATCATGTCCCTCCACGATGTTGCTCCGGGTGGGGTTTACATAGCCGGAATGTC
>JAGOFF010000089.1 GCA_017997315.1 Clostridia bacterium | reverse complement strand
GGACTTGCCGAGTCTGCCCGCGAGGTCGGACAGGCTGTCCATGGACAGGATCATGTAGGTCGCGAGGTCGGGGGACTCCGTCGGACCGCCCTCCCGGAAGAACGAGCTGTCGTCCCAACCGGATTCGTCCGCGGTGTCGTACTGCAGGATGCCGTCGTGGTCGGTGTCGCGGAACGACAGCCACCAGTAGACCCATTTGGACAGCCCGTCATAGAGGTAGTTGCACTCCGCCCGGGTGGCGAACCCGAAGTCGGTGTGTTCCTTCAGGAATTCCAGCGCGACGCCCTGGAACGGGGGTTTGCATCCGCCGAAGTTCTGGGAGCTGTCGAGGATCAGGTCGGGCAGCATGCCGAACTCGTCCTGGTACTTGAACACGGAAAGCATGAGCTCCCACGCGAATTTCGGATTCCGGAACTGCCCCATCGCGTGGTAGCTCTGCTGCCAGCTGGAGGTCATGCGGTGGGGGCCCTTGTTCATGAAGATGATGTCGATCCCGTCGATCGGGATGATGTGCGACCAGACGATGTAGGCTTCGATGATCCGGGCGGTCTCGTACTGTGCCGGGAGAGACGGGACGGTTTCCAGATAGGTGGAGAACTCCTGCTCGATCGACGCGATGCAGGCGTCGAACGCGGGGTACTTCTCCATCCGCCAGCCGTTGGACTTGTAGAGGTGGACCGCAAGGTCGACGTTCCCGTCCGCGCCGGGGGTAAAGATGAACCGGGTGTCCTCCGGGATGCTGTTGATGACGTCGTATCCGGTGGTGACGTCCATCTCCCCGACGACCGGGCAGAACAGCAGTTTGGGCACCGGGTTCATGATGACTTCCCAGCTCCCGTCGTTCCGGGTCTTGGCGATCTCGTGCGGACGGAGATCCGGCGAAAGCACGACCGTCACCCCGCTGGCCTCCATGCGGAGGATGCTTCCCTCCTGCAGGGTCAGGCGCGCGCTTCCGCCCTCGTACGCCAGCGTCACGCAGACCGGAGTGGCGGTCGCGGTAAAGGGGACCTCCGCCCCGTTCCGCTCCAGCCGGATGGGAAACAGCCTGCCGCTTCGGGGTTTCTGGCCCGCGGAAGCAGTGTCCAGTCCGCTCAGCAGCGCACACACGTACAGCCGCTCCGCGCCGTCCTCCACCGACTTCAGGATGTAGAGCGCGGTTCCGCGCCGTCCGTAAGAGATTCTGGTCAGATCGTACTGCACATTCTCAAACATACGATGGCTCCCTTTCATGCTTTGTGTACATGATATATCAAATCCGCTAGAGGATGCAGTGTACCGGCCGTCCTTCGACGAAAGGATCAAAGATCGTCTCCCGCCAGCGCTGGAGCGCCGGGAAAAACCAGTCCCACTCCCGGGCGCGGGAATGCTGACAGCAGACAAAAAGAAGCACCGACAGCGTGAAGCAGGCGTCCAGCGCGCGCCGGTCCGTCCGGCCCGCGATCCGTTCGTATCCCTCGAGCAGCAGCCGTTGCTCTTCCCGGTCGGAGACGGCGCCCATGAGTCCGCCGATATCCATATGCCCCGGCGCCGTGCCGGACAGCGACCAGTCGATCAGCCCGGCCGATCCGCCGGTCCACACCAGGTTCCCCAGCCCCGGATCCGCGTGGGCGACCGTCCGGCCGCCGGCCGCGTTGTCCGCCTCCATCGCGCGGATGACCGCCTCCAGCGTGCGGCGGACACTAGTGATGTCGTCGGCCGGGAGGGTGTCCCCGGCGCTTGCGATCCGGGCGTCCAGTCGGGCAATGAGTGCCGGGCCGTAGTCGCACCGCACGATCTTGTCCAGTCCGGGCAGCGTGCGGGAGGCCGCCTTGAGCCGTCCGAGCGCCTCGCCCGCGGCCCGGAGCATCGGGGCGGTGCGCGTCTCCGCGTCTTTGTACGTCTCCCCGTCCAGCCAGCCCAGCAGGCTGGCGAGCGTGCCGTCCGGCAGACGGGCCACAGGGTCGCCGTCCGGCGTCCGGACCGGGCGCTGGACCGGGATGTCCGTGCGCCGTCCGACCGACTCGATCAGGGCGATCTCCCCGCGCAGCAGCGCCTCCGGCTCCCCGTCGAACACATCCAGGTCAAAGCCCTCGACCGGGCTTTTCAGGCGCAGGCAAAAGGACCCCCGGTCCGTGTCGACCCGGTAGGTCCGGTTCTCGTTGTGGCGTATCAGGTGCGGGACCGCGTCCGGCATCCCGAACGCGGCGAGCGCTAGTTCCGCGTTCCGTTCCATCACCGGCCAGTATACCGCAAGCAGGGTGCAAGGACTACGGAGCCTTGGTCTCCCCGATCGGGAAGCCCGCGCGGGCCATGGAATCCCGGAGTCTGTCGTACCCGGTGAGTGACCGCCGTCCCGGACCGTCAAAGAACGCCTCGAGCAGATGGGCGTATCCCTTCTCCCGGTACCCGCCGTTCACGGGGCAGTGCATCCGGTCGGTCTCCTCCAGGATGCGCTCGACGTCCCCCGGGGTGCGGCGGTATCTGCCGCGGTACACCACACCCGGTTCGAACAGCCGGCCGCTGTGGACCGCCGGACGGGATGAGGGATATCCGAGGTAGAGCGCCAGCACCGGATAACACCCCTCCACGGGCAGGTCCAGCAGCTCGTAGACCCGGCGGGGGTCCCCCCGCTGCACCCCGTTGGAGATCAGGGTGCCGATTCCCAGCGAGGCGGCCGCGATGGCGGCGGTCTGTGCCGCGAGCACCGTGTCCGTCGTACCGGTCAGCAGCGCCCAGGCCGGGTCGACCGCGTACGTCGTGCCCAACCGCGCGGCCATCTCCCGGTTGCGGGCGAAGTCCGTGCAGAAGACGAGCATGTGCGACGCGGCATACCCGCTGACCGCGCGCATGACCTCCGGATCCTCCACGACGACGATCGCATAACTCTGGGCGTTGCCGGAACTGCCCGCACGGACGGCCGCCCGCAGGACGGCGTCGAGGTCGGCATCCGGAATCTTCTTGTCCAGGAAATCCCCGTGGGTCGAGAACATGGCGTGGATGGTATCGAGTGCAGCGTTCATGTGGCACCTCCCGGTACGGTCGGCCCGCGGCCGCGGGCCGGAGCGGTTCCGTCCAGGCGGGCGGTCAGGCCCGCTTGCGCCGGAGCATTCCGAGGATCTCGTCCGCGAGCAGCCGCGCGCTCGGGACGCGCAGCGCAAGGACGCCCGCAACATAGGCGACCAGAGGGATTCCGCCGGCCAGAAGCAGCCGGACCAGGACCCCCCGGCCGGCGAGCAGCCGCGCGGCCGCGGCGCACAGCAGCGCCGCACCCACCGCGCACAGCAGGATCCGTCCGGTCTCGCCCGCGATCCGGCGCAGCTCCAGGCTGCCGGTCTTGCGCCACAGGAGCAGAAGGAGCGCCAGTCCGGACAGCAACAGCGTGATGCTGGAGGCCAGCGCGAGCCCCGCGACGCCCATCGGGCCGATCAGCAGGTAGTTGAGCCCGACGTTGACCGCAAGTCCGGCGATCCCGACCATCATCGGGGTCCGGGTGTCCTGCAGCGTGAAGAAGAATCGGCTGAACACATCCTTGACCGCGTATCCCAGCAGCCCGGGCATGAAGAACATCAGCGCCGCGCCGGTGAGCGCGGTGTCGGAGCCGGTGAATTCGCCGCGCTCGTACAGCAGTCCGATGATGTCGTCGCTGAGCAGCATGGACACCGCGACCAGCGGGAGGAGGACCAGGAGCATGGTCCCGAGATACCGGCGCAGCGTTTCGAGCATCAGCGGCCGGTCCTCCGCGGCGGCCTGCGCGCTCAGCCGGGAGAACAGGATGACCGTGACCGGCATGACGCACACTCCGATGAAAATCGTGTAAGTGTTGTAGCCGTAGGAAAGCACCGCGTTGGCCCCCGCGTCCAGGAACGACGACAGGTGGTTCTGGAGCAGCTGGTTCAACTCGGTCGCCGCGACCGCGATCACCGCGGGGAGCGCGACCAGGAGGGTCTCGCCCAGCAGCGGATCCCGTGGGCGCAGCACCGGACGGAAGCGGACCCGGCGGGCGGCGACGGGGAGCTGGATGAGTGCCTCGAGCACCGCGGAGGCCGTCGTCGCGGCGGACACCAGGACCGCCAGCCGGACCGGATCGTCCGACGATGCCGCGAGCAGCGTGGGGATGAGCGTCAGCGAGAGCGCGGTCGCCGCGAGGTGCGGGAGCGCGAAGTCCTCGTGCGCGTTGAGCACCGAACCGAACAGGTAGGACGCGCATTGGGCCACCAGCATCGGGAGCATGATCCGGGACAGCCGGACGGCCAGCGCCCGGCCTTCGGCGTCGAAACCGGTCGCGTAGACCGAGACGATGAACGGCATGAAGGCGTACAGCAGCAATCCGACCGCGAGGCTTCCGAGCAGGAAGAACGTCAGCGTGGCGCTGGCGTACCGGTCCGCGGCGGGCTGGCCGCCCCGGGCGCGCGTGCGGCTGTAGATCGGGAGGAACGCGGTGGTGAGGAAACACCCCGCGAGCACCATGAGTGTCAGGATCAGGGTATAGGACGCGGTGTAGGCGTCCATCTCCCGTCCGGCCCCCAGCCGGCCGGCCAGGAGCATCGCACGGACCATCCCGAGCAGCTTGCTCAGGATGACCACCGGCAGGATCATCGAGGTCATCCGGACGATGTTGGAGACCCGCCCCGTCCGGCCGCGCTCCGCCGGCGTATCAGGCATCGGTCGGCCCGCCCGCGTCCGACGCCGGGATTGCGGCCGGCACCGGTCGCTCACCCGGCAGGTTCACGCGCCCGGCGGTAAAAAACAGCAGGATCACCGGGAACACCGCGGTCGCGACCACCGGATTGACCAGCCCGTACAGCGCGTAGACCAGGAAACCGACCATCCGGTACGCCTTCTCCGCCTTGCCCGCTTCCATGCGGTGCAGCCGGCGGAACAGCAGCGCCATGAATCCCAGGTACAGTCCGAACGACGGAAGCCCGTACATTGCGAGATAGTCCAGCCAGGTCGAATGCGCACCGACCTCCGAGAAGTCCCCGGTGTTGACCCGGGATCCGACCCCGGTCAGCGGATGCGCGAAGAACGTGCGCAGCGAGCGGGCGTAGAGTTCCATGCGCTCCTCGGACGAGCCTTCGCTCAGCAGCGCCTCGTTCCCGGTCCCCGGATCGTAGCTCGGCAGATGGGCCCCGAACAGCTTGTCCGCCACCGTGACGGTCAAGTCGCTGAGTTTGACAAGGTACAGGTGCGACTGGTGGAGGTTGAATACGCTGCCGATCCCGAGGAACAGCGCGATGACCAGCAGGAGCACCGCGCACAGCCGCGCCAGCGACCGCAGGTTCCGTCCGCGCAGCCGGACCAGGCTGTACGTCAGCAGCACGAACAGCCCGAAGCCGGTGAATACGATCACGAGGGTGTATCCAGCAAACAGCATGCCCAGCAGGACCAGGCAGACCAGAACGGTGCACAGCCGCCGCCGGATCGAGGTCGAGGCGGTCAGCGCGTAGTGGACCAGCATCGGGAATCCGCAGGCGAGGCCCGTGAAGAACTCGAACCCGCCCACGCCGAGCAGGTGGTAGTAGCGCCGCTCCGTCTCGGGGAACGATCCCGTGGAGAGCATCCGGGCCATCTCCGGATCGGACGCCAGCACGAACATCCCCCGGAAGCAGGCGAACGCGAACACCGCGAACGCGACGTACAGGAGCCGGCGCTGCCGATCCTGCCGGCCGGTCACGGCGAAAAACAGGTCGATGAGGTAGACCGCAAAGAAAAACGAAAAATACCCGAACGGGATGTGCGCGTTCTCGCCGCGCCGCAGCACGACGTTGACCGCCAGCACAGCCAGCCAGCCGGCCAGCAGGACCAGCTCCCACAGCCTGCCGCCTGCGCGCAGGAAGTCCCAGACCCGCCGCGGGGTCAGTCCGGTCCGGCGCGCCACGATGAATGCCGTGACAACCCACAGCAGGAACGCCGCCCCGAGGATTCCGAGTTCACGCAGCGTCGAGGGGCGAAGGATAAGCAGTTCAAGCAGTGCGGGGGATACGAGCAGCACGATAAAAAGTCCCGCCGACAAGGTGTCGGGGTTGTCCTTGATCCAGGCGCGGAGCGCCGCGGTCCGTCTGGCCATAGGCTGGTTTCCTCCTTTGGGGCGCCCGGACGGGCGCCGCGTGCGGAATGGTTCAATCGTTTCCGTAGATGCCGGTCCGGATCAGTTCCTGCTCGCTCGGAGCGGTGATGAGGACCGCCTTCTGCGGACCATAATATACGAAGAGGCTTCCGGCCGCCACCGCATGCGCGCCGCCATCCGAAAGCGCGCGCCGGAAGTCCGAGGTGTCCCGCGCCCCGCCGCAGGCGATCACCGGGATCGTGACCGCGGCCGCCACCTGGCGGATCAGCTTGAGATCGTACCCCTGCATCGTTCCGTCCTGGTTGATGGAGTTGAGAAGGATCTCCCCGGCCCCAAGCTCCTGCGCGCGGCGCGAGAGCTCCGCGGGCGCGGATCCCGTCTTCTCCGTCCCGTCGCGGATCCAGCAGGCGGTGCGTCCCAGCCGGTCGGTCCGGGCGTCGATCGAGGCGACGATGCTCTGGCTCCCCGCAAACGCGACCGCCTCCCGCACCAGGTCCGGATCGCGGACCAGCGCGGTGTTGAGGATCACTTTCTCATATCCGATGGAAAACAGCCGGCGGATCTGGTCGATCGAGGAGATCCCGCCGCCGTAGCTCAGCGGCATGAACGCCTCGCTCGCGATCTCCGCGAGCAGCGCCATGTCCGGCCCGGTTCCGTCCCGCGAGGCACGGATGTTGAGGATGCAGAGTTCGTCGACACCCTTGTTGTTGAAGATCTTGACCGCATTGACCGGGTCGCCCAGGTAGCGGGGCTTGGCAAACCGCACGGTCTTGACCAGGTCCCGGTGGTCGAGCAGGAGACAGGGGATGACGCGCGGCCTCAAGTACAACCGGTCAGCACCTCCCCGCAAAGTTCCGGAGCAGCGCCATCCCGAACTGGTGGCTCTTCTCCGGATGGAACTGCACCCCGTAGATGTTGTCCCGGTTCACGGCCGCGGTGAACGGGTATCCGTAGTCGCACCGGAGGAGGACGTGTCCCGGATCGTCGCACACCGCGTGGTAGGAGTGGACGAAATAGTACCGCTGGGGTTCGGAGAGCCCGTACAGCAGCGGGGACTCCGGGCGGGCGAACGACACGCGGTCCCAACCCATGTGCGGGACCTTGAGCCCGGTCGCGGACTCGTCGATCCGGAACCGGCGGGTGTGGAACGGGATGAGCCCGAGTCCGGGCAGGACGCCCTCTTCGGAGTCGAGCCCGAGAAGCTGCATCCCGAGGCAGATCCCGAGCAGCGGACGTCCGCGATCGACCGCGTGCCGCCGGACCGCGTCCGCGAGTCCCGCCTCCGCCAGCCGCTCCATCCCGCGGTCGAACGCCCCGACCCCGGGCAGGATCATCCGGTCCGCGTCGCGGATCACGGCGTCGTCGTTGGATATGACCGCGCGCTCCCCGATCTTCTTGAGCATGTTGGCGATGGATCCGACATTTCCCATGTCCAGAATCACGATCATGCCGATTGCCCCGCCGCCGGACCGCTCACCGGAAGTTGCGGTTCTCCACGCCTGTCCAGCGGGCGAAACGCACCGCGGCGCGGATCAGCCCGAACGAGTTGCGGTAATCCTCGTACGTCCGGTTCTCCCCGCTGATGATCCCCTCGAACTCCTCGATCGTGACGCCCAGCTTCTTGGCGATGTATTCCATGTCCTCGAGCATCTGGTCCTCGTCGTACGGCGAGGTCGCCAGCTCCGCGAGCGCCTCGTCCCGGGTCATCTGACCGGACAGGATGAGGCTGGAGAAGTGGCACTTGCGCTTGTCGATCCCGAACTTGTGGGGGTGGTAGTATCCCTCGTAGAACCGGGTGAACACGTTCTCATAGTGCTTGTTCTTGTACTTTTCCCAGCCGAAGAGGTCGTGGAGCTCCTTCTCGGCTTCCTCCTTGTGGTAGGGGATCAGGTTGAGCGGGGCGATGCGCTGCATCCGGCGAATATAACGGTAGTAGACACGGTACCGGAACATCCCGCACTGCGGGAACGTCTTGAGCGGGACGGTTCCGAAACGGCGGTGCACGTCGCGGATGAAACGCAGGTCGTTCATGTACACCCACTCGTACGGCGGGATGACGACCTCGGTCGCGTTGTTCGCCCCGGTGAGCACATACCGGATCCCGTGCTTGACTGCGTAATTGTACAGTCCCGCAAAGATCGCATGGTCCTGGGGGAGGTCCTGGTACGGCACCTGCGCCTTGAAGAACGAGAGCTGCAGGTCGCGCATCTCGTTCCAGTTGACCACCTCGGTGAACAGCTCGAGGTCGAGCCCCTTGACCAGCCGCTCGATGTTTTCGACCGCGACGTTGAGGTTCCACCCGGTGTCGACCAGGTAGATCAGCGGGCGCAGTCCGAGTTTGGCCTTGGCCAGGTAGGTAAGGTAGGAACTGTCGGTCCCCCCGGACAGCCCGATGATGCAGTCGAACGGCTTGTTCCGGCCTTCGTGCCGGATCCGGGCGGCGATGCGCTCAAGCTCCGCCTCGCCCTGCGCGTCGGGGTGCCAGGAAGGTTCGATCCGCCGATGGAAATCGTTGCAGTAGTCGCACACCCCGTTCTCATCGAACGTGATGCGGCTGTCCGTCGTGTCCATCACGCACTGGGTGCAGACTTGGTAAGGTCTATCGCTCATCCGGCTACTCCCGAGAAAGATCGGATCCCGTCCGGATCCGTCAGGGAAATTTACTTTTCATACTATACCAGAACCATCACCGAATTCCATGATTTCACGGAAGGCGCCCCCTCGTTCCGCAG
>JAGOFF010000088.1 GCA_017997315.1 Clostridia bacterium | reverse complement strand
GATGAACGTGGTCGGGGACATGGCCCGCTATACCCAGTTCCAGACCGCCACGGCGATCGGCAAGTCCGCCGACCGGCCGGGAGGGGGACTCGACGGGGCGGGCCTTGGCGTCGGACTGGGCCTGGGCGCTGCGGTCGCGCAGACGATGGCTGGCGCATTCCGCCCTGCAGCGGCGCCGGAACAGGCTGCTGCCGCTTCGCAGGCCGTCACCTGCCCATCCTGTGGAAAATCCGTTGATCCGGGCGCGAAGTTCTGCCCGGAGTGCGGAAAAGCGATGCAGGCCGTCTGTCCCGCCTGCGGGAAACCGGTCGGCGCGGCGAAATTCTGCCCGGAATGCGGAGCCAAGGTCGAATCGTGATCCTGCCGGCAAGGTGGAATGATCTGCGGAAACCCGGATAAATCGCCTTGACAAGCGTGTAATCGAGTCGATATAATATGCCCGTTCGCCCCAAGACACCCCCGTTCGGCGGACGGTATGCGCCTTTAGCTCAGTTGGTAGAGCAACTGACTCTTAATCAGTGGGTCCCGGGTTCGAGTCCCTGAAGGCGCACCACATGCAGGCCCCGCAGTTCTCATGCTGCGGGGCCTGTCTTTTTTCGGATGCACGCTGCCGGTGCCGCAATGACGGATCGTAAGGGACGGAGGACCGCCGTTTTCTTTGACAAACCGCCGAGGAAGACTCTACAATAAGTCACATTACGGTCAGGACGACAAGTGCAAGGAGATGCTGAAATGACAGAACTCAAAGAACTCCGCGTCCCGTCCCGGATCCTGATGGGTCCCGGCCCCAGCGACGTGCCGCCGGCTGTACTCCAGGCGATGGCGATGCCCTTGCTTGGACATCTGGATCCCGCATTTCTGGAAATCATGAACGACATCATGGACCAGCTCCGCATCCTGTTCGGAACATCGAACCGGCTCACACTGCCGATGTCCGGAACCGGCAGCGCGGGGATGGAGACCGCTATGGTCAATGTGCTTGAACCGGGAGACACCATCATTATCGGCGTATGCGGGGTTTTCGGCCAGCGCATGGTGGATGTCGCGCAGCGCTGCGGCGCGACGGTCATCCCCGTCGAGGCGGCATGGGGCGAGGCGATCGATCCGGTACGTGTCAAGGAAGCGCTGGAACGCAATCCGGGAGTCAAGGCGGTTGCGGTCGTTCACGCGGAGACATCGACCGGTGTCCGGCAGCCGCTGAAGGAAATCGGGCGTCTGGCGCACGAGCATGGGGCACTGTACATCGTGGACGCCGTCACGTCTCTGGGCGGGATCCCCGTCGACGTGGATGCGAACGGAATCGACGTCTGCTACAGCGGCACGCAGAAATGCATCAGCGCCCCTCCGGGACTCTCCCCGGTCACGATGAACGAACGGGCGGCGGAAAGACTGCGTTCCCGTAAAACCAAGGTGCAGAGCTGGTACCTGGATCTGAACATGATCCAGAACTACTGGGGCAGCGAACGCGTATACCACCACACCGCCCCGATATCGATGAATTATGCGTTGAGGGAAGCGCTGAGGCTGATTTCCACGGAAGGGATCGAAGCCTGCCATCAGCGGCATGCCTTACTCGGGCGGGCGCTGCAGACCGGTTTGCAGGCCATGGGATTATCCATGCATGTTCGTGAGGAAATCCGTTTGCCCCAACTGACGCTTGCAACCGTTCCCGAAGGGGTGGACGAGGCTGCGGTGCGCCGGCGCCTGCTCGAAGACTTCGGGATCGAAATCAGCGGAGGATTGGGTGTACTCAAGGGCAAGGTGTGGCGCATCGGCCTGCTGGGCCATTCCTGCCGCGAGAGGAACGTCGTGCTTTTCCTGACCGCGCTGGAGCACATCCTGAAATCGCAGGGCTGCCCGATCCGTACGGGAGTGGCAGTGGATGCCGCCATGTCCGTGATCCATCCCTGAGTCCCGTTTCCGATCAACCATATGGGAGTAGCATGCAGGAGGCGCACCATGAAGCTCAATCTGAAAGAACTCCGCTCCCCGGAGCCATGGATCTCAAAAGGATACCGCCTGCCCCGCTTCGATATCGAAGCCGTCCGGACGCGCACGATGGCGGAACCGCAATGGATTCATTTCGGTGCCGGAAACATCTTCCGCGGTTTTCCCGCGGTACTGCAGCAGAAACTGCTGGATGATGGGTTGACCGACCGCGGCATCATCGTGGCGGAAGCGTTCGACGAGGAGATCATCGACAGGGCGTATACGCCGTTTGACAATCTCAGCCTGATGGTTTCACTCAACTCCGACGGCAGCATCGATAAGGAAGTCGTAGCCAGCGTGGTCCATTCCGTCAAGCCGAGCAGCGGATTGGATGAGCTCATCCGGATTTTCACGGCACCATCTCTGCAGATGGCGAGTTTCACCATCACCGAGAAGGGTTATGCGCTCAAAGGCTCGGACGGACGTTACTTCAAATGGATCGAGTCCGATCTTCATGCGCTCCCGGCGAAGCCGTCCAGCCTTGTTGCTCTGCTGACTCTCCTGATGGTCCGCCGGTTCGAAAAAGGACGCCTGCCGATTGCACTTGTGAGCATGGACAACTGCTCGCACAACGGAACGAGACTGTACGATGCCGTCATGACTTTCGCGGAATCCTGGGCGGAACACGGATTGGTCGACCGGGACTTTCTCGGGTACCTGAACGACCGGGAGCGTGTATCGTTCACATGGAGCATGATCGACAAGATCACGCCGCGGCCTTCCGATACGGTCAAGGCGACGCTGGAAGCCGACGGGTACGAAAGCGCCGATATCATCGTCACCGCGAAGAATACCTACACCGCGTCGTTCGTGAATGCCGAGCCCACCCAGTATCTCGTCATCGAAGACTGGTTTCCCAACGGACGCCCTCCACTGGAAAAAGCGGGCGTGATGTTTGCGGACCGCGAAACCGTCGACAAAGTGGAGACCATGAAGGTCTGTACCTGTCTGAACCCTCTCCACACCGTCATGGCGGTGTACGGAACCCTGCTGAACCACCGGACCATCGCGGAGTCGGTCCGGGACCCTCAGATCAAAAGCTTCATCGAGAAAGTCGGATATGACGAAGGGATGCCGGTCGTCGTCGATCCCGGCATCATCAAACCGGAAGACTTCATCCGGACCGTCATCGAAGAACGTTTTCCCAATCCGTTCCTTCCGGACACCCCGCAGCGGATCGCTACGGATACTTCCCAGAAGATCCCGGTCCGTTTCGGCGAGACCCTGAAAGCTTACCGGGCGATGGGTCCGGAGCGGTTGGCCGGACTCACGTACATTCCGCTTTTCATCGCCGGCTGGCTGCGATATCTGCTCGGGGTGGACGACGAGGGCCGCCCGATGCCCCTGAGTCCGGATCCTATGCTCGACGAACTGCAGAGCCGTCTGAACGGGATCCGGTTGGGCGATCCGGGACCCTTCGACGATACGCTTCTCCCGATCCTGCGCGATGCGGGACTTTTCGGTGTGGATCTGGCGGATGCGGGACTGGACCGCAAGGTATCGGCGTATTTTCGGGATCTCGTACGCGGGCCGGGAGCGGTCCGCGCGGTCCTGGCAAAGCATTTCCCGGGTTGACGGTAGACTAATTACGACTGCGGATCCCGTCGCGTTGGCGCCGGGATCCGTTTTTTTACGGGAACGCCATTATATACTATATAAATACAGCGAAACGGAACGTTGGGAGAAACCTCTATGGCGCGAATACTGGTCATCGGATCCGCAAACCAGGATATCAATCTTCGTGTTGCCCGGTTTCCGTCGCCCGGAGAAACCGTCATCGCGCTCGACCGCTGGTCCGTATTGGGCGGGAAAGGGGCGAACCAGGCGATGGCAGCCGCACGACTCGGTGCGGATGTTGCATTGATCGCACGTGTTGGTAGGGACTATGCCGGCAACGTCATGATGTCAAGCCTTCAAGATGCCGGAATCAATATCGAGGGCGTGGAAACCGATCCGGACCGGCCGACCGGTACAGCCGACATTCTGGTGGACGCCGCCGGGGAGAACACGATCGTGGCGGATCCCGGCGCAAACCGGGGATTGGATACCGCACAGATCGATCGGCACGAATCTCTGTTCCAGCAGGCGGAAATCTGTGTCCTGCAGTGTGAAATCCCATTGGAAACCGTCGCATATGCAGTCCGGATGGGGAAGAAGCACCATGTACGCATCCTGCTCAACCCCTCACCGGCCGTACCGCTTGATTCCCGTACCCTGTCGGGAATCGAATATCTGGTCCCCAACGAACACGAACTGGTCCGTCTGCACGCCGGCAAGGAGCCTGCCGACGGCGCGTGGACACCGGAACGGTTGCGGCAGCTGGCGGAAAGGTCCGTACTGGACGGAGCCGAAAACGTACTGGTCACACTGGGAGCGGAAGGATGCATCCTGATCCATGCCGGCGGGATGCGCCGATATCCGGCGCGCAAGGTGGAAAGCGTCGATACAACCGGGGCCGGAGATACGTTTCTGGGTGCGTTCGCGGCTGCCCTGACCGCGCGGATGGAGGTCGACAGGGCGATCCGGTATGCGGCCGCCGCCGCTTCCATCACCGTATCGAGACAGGGGACATGGGCGGCCATGCCGGATGCCGCGGAGATGCGTGCGGCTTTTGATGGGCAACCGGCGATGTGGTATGATCAGTAGAACGATTGTTTGACACGAGGTTGACCGCATGGTTTTGATGGGAATTGACCCCGGCTACGCCATCACCGGGTACGGCGTTGTCGAGTATTCGCGGGGCAAGTTCCGGGTTCTGGACTACGGTGTGATCTCGACCCGGGCGGGTACACCGTTTGAAAAGAGGATGCTGGCCATTTTCGACGGGCTCAACGAAGTCATGGACAAGTTCCATCCTGCGTCCGTCGCGGTCGAAGAACTGTTTTTCAACCGAAACACCACCACCGCCATCGGTACCGCGCAGGCCCGCGGCGTCGCCGTGCTGTGCGGCGCGCGGGCCGGCATGCCGGTATATGAGTACACGCCCCGCCAGGTCAAACTGGCGGTGGCAGGGTATGGACTGGCGGACAAGCGGCAGGTTCAGATGATGGTTCGGACGATCCTCGGACTGAAGGACATCCCCCGGCCGGACGATGCCGCGGATGCCTTGGCAATCGCCATCTGCCATGCGCACACCGGCGCCGATCCCGCAGCCCTGGTTATCGGAGGATACCAATGATGTTTGCCTACCTTGAAGGACAGATTGCCGTCAAGCTGACGGACGCGGTCATACTGGATGTCGGCGGAGTCGGATACCACATATCAGCGGCTCCGGGCATGATGGACCGATTCCGCAAGGCGGGCGAACGCCAGCGGATCCACACGCATCTGTCCGTGCGGGAAGACGGAGTCACGCTTTTCGGCTTTCCTTCCCGCGAGGAGCTGTCATTGTTCGAGATGCTGATCACGGTCAGCGGCGTGGGACCCCGGGTCGCATGCTCGATCGTTGCGGATGTCACCCCGGGCGACTTTGCGATGGCGGTCGTCACGGATGATCCCGCCGTGCTGACCCGTGCAAAGGGGGTCGGGAAAAAGGGCGCTCAGAGGATCATCCTCGAGCTCAAGGACAAGGTCGGGCGCGAGTTCGGCGCGATGTCCGTCCCGATTGCCGCAGGTACCGCGGATTCCGCCGGCGGTGTGCGCGCGGACGCCGTCAGCGCGCTCATGGTGCTCGGATATCCCGCCGCCCAGGCAACCCGCGCCGTCGATCAGTCCTATGATGGGCAGGCCGGTCTGGAAGATACGATCAAGGCTGCCCTGAAGCAGCTGATGCGGTAGGGAGCACGATGCCGATGTTCGAAGACGAATTCCGCGAAGACGAGAGGCTGATCGCACGGGAACACATCCAGGAAGATTCGGATGAAGCCACCCTGCGCCCTTCACGTTGGGAGGAGTTCTACGGACAGCACAAAGTCAAGGACAACCTCCGCATCTTCATCGAAGCCGCTACGCAGCGCCGTGAAGCGCTCGACCACATCCTGCTGTACGGACCTCCCGGCCTGGGCAAAACCACGCTGGCCGGGATTATCGCAAACGAACTTGGCGTAGGATTCAGGCTGACAACCGGACCCGCGATCGAGAAACCCGGCGACCTTGCGGCCATACTGACCAACCTGCAGGAACGCGACGTCCTGTTCATCGATGAAATCCACCGGCTCAACAAGAGTGTGGAGGAAGTCCTGTATCCCGCCATGGAGGACTACGCGCTCGACATCATGATCGGAAAGGGACCCAGCGCCCGCTCGATCCGGCTCGATCTGCCGCATTTCACATTGGTGGGGGCGACCACGCGCGCCGGTCTGCTCTCGGCTCCGCTGCGGGACCGGTTCGGCGTCGTCAACCGGCTCGACCTGTATGCTCCCGCGGATCTTCGCGACATCCTGTCCCGGGATGCGGGCATTCTCGGGGTCGGAATCGACCCCGAAGGACTGCGTACCGTATCCGAACGATCCCGTGGAACCCCACGCATCGCCATCCGTCTGCTCAAACGCCTCCGGGACTTCGCCCAGGTCCGGGGGGACGGGCGCATTACGGGCGAGGTCGCGCGGTTCGGATTGGACGCGCTTGAAATCGACGCCGTTGGACTGGACGCCACGGACCGCAGGATCATGGACAGCATGGCGCGGATGTTTCAAGGCGGACCGGTCGGGCTGGATACGTTGTCCGCCTGCACCGGCGAGGATCCCGTGACCATCGAGGACATCTACGAGCCGTACCTGATGCAGATCGGCTACCTGTCCAAAACCCCCCGCGGCCGTGTGCTGACTCCTGCCGCCTGGCACCATCTCGGACTCCCTCCGCCGGCCACGCAGAACACACCCGTTGCCGGTGCCGGCATCCAGTTGACCCTGGACGAAGAGGGAGGGGCGGAGAGGGGCTTCCATGTCTGACCGGGACCGCTCCGGGCTGCTGGTGCACATCTGCTGCGCACCATGCGCCGAATACCCACTCAAAGTGCTGGCGGAGGAACCTTTCGACCTGCATGGGTTCTACTACAATCCGAACATCCATCCCGCGGAGGAATGGCGCCGCAGGATGGAGGGAGTGCGTTTTCTCACCGGGATCCGCGGCATCCCCTGCATGTATGACGATACGATTCTGCAGGAAGAATGGGAGACGGAAGGCAGTTCCGGAACCGGGCGGATGTGCGCCCGCTGCTACGGCATGAGGATGGAGAAAGCGGCCGAAACCGCCCGTTCGCTTGGCATTCCCGCGTTCACCACCACGCTGCTGGTCAGCCCGTACCAGCGTCATGACCTGCTTCGGGAGCAGGCGGAACGCGCCGCGGAAAGAGCGGGTGTCCGTTTCCTGTATCGCGATTTCCGCCCGGGGTATCGGGCCGGACAGGAGATGGCGCGGCAGGACGGCATCTATCGGCAGAAATACTGCGGTTGTATCGATTCATTGAATGAGTCGTCGTTCAGGGAGCGGATTCTCCGCGAACATCAAGCCTTGCGGGATCGGCAGGTCTGACCAGCAGAGTCCGAAACCCCTCGTACAGGACCATCCCCGGTTTTGCCCCAGGCTGTTTCCTGACATGTGACGCAGGACAGTAGTCCACTGAAACCGTCGTCTGCCTGCCGGCGATCTGACGTGAAGCGGCGTTTCCGCCGGGGCGGCTGAACCATGCCGCGGTCTCCGCCGCTTCCAGCAGGGTCCGTTCCGGGACCGGCCGATGGCCGGCACGGATGATCACATGGGTGCCCGGTTCTTTCTGGACATGCAGCCAGATGTCGTCGCGATCCGCGGTCCGGAACGTCAGCCGGTCGTTCTGCAGGTTGTTTCGCCCGACCAGGATCTCGAATCCGTCCGAGGAGCGGAAAGCACGCGGTCTGGCCGAAGCCGCATCTTTCGAAGGGGCAGCGGGCTTCTTCGGTTTTTTGGGCTTTTTTCCGCCCGGCCCGGCTTTTCCCGAGTTCCTGGATGTTCGGGATCCCTGGTCCGCAGCGGGATCCGTGCGGTCGTTCTTGACGAAAGCGTCCCATTCGTCCTGCAGCGCATCCAGATCCGACGGCTCTGCGGCGTTTTCCGCCGCTGTCAGCATCGTGCGGAGATACTCCGCCTGCTCCATGTCCTCAGCGAGAAACCGGCTGGCCGCGGCCAGCCGGGCTTTCGCCTTTGCATATTGACGGAAGAGACGCTGCGCGTTCTGCGACAAGGTCCGGCTGCTGTCCAGCGGAATCCATACGCTTTCCTGATTGTCCGAAGAATAGTCGATTGCATCGAAACCGGGAATCCCGTCCTGAAGGGCATGCATGTTGGCGAGTATGAGTTCCCCGTTCCGCCGGACGTCCTGATGTCCATCGCACGAGCGGATATCCGCCGTGTGGGCTTCCGCCTTGCGGAGCACCCGGCCCAGCCGGCCGGATATCCGTTGGGTCAGACTCTTTACACGCTGTTCGAACCGGTTCCTGGACAGCCGGCGTCCGTAAAACTCATCCATGGCATCGGAAAGAGTCGGACGCTCTTCGCGCAGCCCTGCGGACTCAAGCGCGACCGAGTGGAAGTCCGAAAGGTCCGGATCGCCAGGGGCCGCCCGGTAGACGGAAGGGCGGGGGGGATCCTCGAGGATGCGGGTCAGCAGGCGCCTGACGCATTCGCCCAGACGGATCCTCTCCGGCCCTGAAAGGCTCCCCGGAGTCCGTTTGCCGTCGATGCGGGCCATATGGCAGATCTCCCTGCAGAGCGGCGGGGAGAAGCCCTGCAGGAGTTCCAGGAGCGCCAGTTCGACATTTTTTGCCCCGGAGTCCCCGGACAGGCAGCTGGACGGATCCTCCATGACCCTTGCGAGCATGGTCTCCGG
>JAGOFF010000087.1 GCA_017997315.1 Clostridia bacterium | reverse complement strand
GATGGAAGACCTGCAAAACGTGGGTTGAAAATCCTGCAAAACATGGGTTGGAAAACCTGCAAAACGTAGGTTGGAAAATCTGCAAAACGTAGGTTGAATAACCTGCAAAACGTGGGTTCAAAAACCTGCAAAACGCGGGTTGGAAAACCTGCAAAACGTGGGTTATAATACGAACGAGAGGTGTTCGGATATGTCAAACCAGGTATCGAAGTACATGCCGCGCATCATGGATACGCTTCTGGATCAACGACTGCAGAGTATCGGAGCCATTTTGATTACAGGACCGAAATGGTGCGGCAAGACGCGAACCGGCATGTTCCACTCGAAGTCGCAGGTCTACATTGACGATCCCTTGACTCGGGAAAGGGCATTGCTGGCTCCGGAGTTCGTTTTGGATGGAGCATATCCGCGGCTGATTGACGAGTGGCAGGAGGTTCCGCAGCTCTGGGACAAAGCCAGACGCTTGATTGATGACGCTGCCGGAAGGGGAATGTTCATATTTACCGGTTCAGCGACGCCTGGGCAGGATCCTTCCCATACCGGTACCGGCAGGTTTGCCCGATTGATGATGCGTCCAATGTCTTTGTATGAATCCGGACACTCGACCGGCCATGTGTCGTTATCGGGATTGTTTTCCGGAGAGCCCATCATTCCCCAACCCTCCGAGATCGGCATCAAACAGGTGATCGAGCTGATCTGTCGGGGCGGGTGGCCCGCATCGGTTCATGATCCGCTGGAATCCGCGCTTGAGGTGCCGCGGGACTACATCGAGTCCATCATCTCGTCGGATATTACCAGAGTGAACGGTGTCGGCAGGAATCCAGACAAAGTCCGGCTGCTATTAAGGTCACTCGCAAGAAACAATGCCACAACGGCAAAAATGACGGTTCTCCGCAATGATGTAAGCGAACGGGAAGAGGGGGAGGATCTATCGCTGGATTCTGTCCGGAGTTATCTTGATGCACTCAAACGGATCTATATGATTGATGAGCAGGAAGCATGGCTGCCCGGGCTTCGTTCAAAGAAGAGGATCCGTACCAGCCCCAAGCGGCATTTCATCGATCCGTCCCTTGCCGTCGCTGCATTGAACGCGACTCCTGGAATGCTGTTTGAAGATCTGAAAACGACGGGCTTCCTGTTCGAGTCGCTTTGTTACCGGGATCTATGTGTATATGCGCAACCGATTCGAGCCCGCGTCTGCCACTACCGGGACAATGAGGATCTCGAAGCGGATGCGATTATTCAACATCCCGATGGAAGATGGGGCGCTGTCGAAGTCAAACTCGGACGCCATCAGTGGGACCAGGCTGCTGTCACTTTGATTCGGTTGAGCCGCAAGATTGCAGCCGATGGAGGCGGCAAGCCCAGCTTCCTGATGATCCTCACAGCGGTTGGCGATGTTGCCTATACACGAGAGGATGGGGTCCATATCGTACCTATCGGGAGCTTGAAAGATTAGCGGATCCCCCGTATTGAAAACAGTAGTCGAACGGTTCTTAAGCAGCGACGGATCCGATGCTGGAACGCCATTCATTTGCCGGCTTTTTCAGGGACGTCATAGTGGAGCGCTGCGCCTTCCTCAATCAGACCGGAGAATCTTTATCCTGCCGGCTCGGGAGCCGGGCGCCCTGCGCGCGGCTGTGCCGCCGGCGGCTGCGGACCTGCATGGTAGAATAAGAGGTAATAGGAAAGAAAGGAGCGTATGGCCCTCCCGGGACACGCGTCCCGCAGCGGGCGATACCACATCGGATATGGAGTACAAATACCTGGAGGCGGCAGGAATCGAGGTGTCGCGCCTTTGCCTCGGCACGATGATGTTCGGCGGGCAAACCGACGAGGCCGAGAGTCTGCGGATCCTGCGCGGCGCGCTGGATGCGGGAATCAACTTCTTCGACACCGCCAACGCCTACACCGGAGGCAACAGTGAAACCATCACGGGCAAGGGGCTCGCGGCCGATCGGTCGCGCGTCATCCTGGCGACCAAGGTGCTCCATCACGTGGGGCCGGACCGGAACGACGGCGGGCTCAACCGGCGGCATATGATCCGCGCCTGTGAAGACAGCCTGCGGAGGCTCGGTACCGACTGGATCGACATTTATTACCTGCACGCCCCCGATCCGCACACCCCGATCGACGAGACGCTCGAGGCGATGGATTCGCTTGTGCGCTCCGGCAAGGTTCGGTACATGGGGATCAGCAACCACGCCGCCTGGCAGATCGGGGACTTCCTGAACGCCGCCGACCGGCGGAACCGGGTCGCGCCGGTCATCACACAGAACGTCTACAACCTCCTGACACGCGGAGTCGAGCAGGAACTCGTCCCGTTCCTCGCGGCCCATCGGATGGGCATGGCGGTGTACAATCCCATCGCCGGCGGCCTGCTGACCGGAAAACACAAACCCGGCGCTCCCACGGCGGGGACGCGGTTCGCCAACAACGCGGGTTATGCGGACCGGTACTGGGACGACGTCAACTTCGCGGCGGTGGGCCGGCTGACCGCGATCGCTGCGGTGCACGGCCTGACCCTGCTGGAACTGGCGATGCGCTGGATCCTGCAACGACCGGGCGTGGACACGGTGATCACCGGCGTCAGCCGGCTGGAGCAGCTCGAACAGAACGTCGCGTCCATCCAGGGCGGTCCTCTGCCGCAGGGGGCGCTCGACGCCTGCGACGCGGTCTGGCGCGAGCTGACCGGAAACCGGTTCCAGTACAACCGCTGAACCGGCGGAGACCGTCCGGGCGGTTGTAGGGTTCTTCCGTCAGTCCGCCGGATCGTCTACGTCAGGGATTCCGGTCTCCTGACCGGCGTACAGCCGCGAATACTCGCCCCCCATCCGCAGCAGCCGGTCGTGGGTTCCCTGCTCGACCACGTGACCGCCCTTGAGGACCAGGATGCGGTCCGCATCCCGTACGGTCACCAGCCGGTGCGCGACGATCACCAGGGTCCGTGCGCCATGCAGGCGCCGGACGGCGTCGCGCACGTCCAGTTCGGTCCGCGCGTCCAACGCGCTGGTCGCCTCGTCCAGAAGGAGTACCGGCGCATCCTTGACCAGGGCGCGCGCGATCGCGATTCGCTGCCGTTGTCCGCCCGAGAGGGAGAAACCCCGCTCGCCGGCCGGAGTGTCGTATCCCTGCGGCAGCCGACGGATGAAACGATCCGCGCCGGACTCCTCCGCAGCGCGCAGGATCTCCGCTTCCGTCGCTCCCTCGCGTCCGAGTGCGATGTTGTCCCGGAGCGTGCCCGACACCAGTCCGGCCTCCTGCGGCACCAGCGCGGTCCGGTCGCGGAGCGCCGCGAGCGGCCAACGTCCGGCCGGAACGCCGAACAGTTCGATGACACCTGTGTCCGGCTGAACCATCCCCTGGATCATGCGCAGCAACGTGGATTTGCCGTTTCCGCTCTCCCCGACGATCGCCACGGTTTCCCCTTGCCGGACCTCGAACGAGATGTCCTGCAGGATCGGACGATCCGGATCGTACCCGAACCGGACATGGTCGAACCGGATCGCCGGTGCGTCCGGCACCGGAACGGGACCTTCCGCCGGTACGGCCGCATCGGACCCCCGGCTGACGGAATCGTCCGTTTCCATCGGTCGATCGAGTGCGGCGAATACCCGTACCGCCCCGGAGAGCGATCCCATGAGCTCGGACAGGGAACGGCTGAACGCGAACGTCCCGAGCACGCCAGGCGCCATCTGGATCAAGCGGACGTATGCCGGGGCGTCGTAGCCCCCGTGGAGCGCCATCACGCCCGTGACCGCCAGGATCGCCAGCCCGCCCAGTCCGCTGTAACCGTTGTTGAACATGGCCAACAATGCGGAAAGCCGGGCTCGGCGGATGCCGGCACGCTGCGCGATGTCCACCTGGCGGTCGAAGCCCGCACGCATCGAGTCTCCCATGCCGTAGGTCCTGGCGGTGACGACCCCGCCCAGCAGATCCTTGAGCCGGCTGGTGGAGACCGCCATCGCCTCCTGGACCCGGTCGCCGGCCCGGCGCATCGCATATGCGAACGGGACGGCGTAGGCCATCCCGAGAAAGGACAGGCCAAGCGAGACGACCGCAACGCGCCAATCGATCAGCACGACATAGAGGAAGCATCCGATTCCACGGACAAATCCCTCCAGAGGGCGGGACATCACGCTGTTCAGGCATTCCATCGCGGCCGGGACGTCATTGATCAGCAGGGAAGTCTTGTATCCGCTGTGGTCCGCCATTCCCGCTTCGAGCGGGGCGGCCAGGAGGTGCCGGACCGTCTGTGAGCGCAGGTCCGCGGTCGCCCGGGCCACGGCGGTCCGCGTCAGATAGTGGCCGGCCGCAGCCAGGGACAGGATCCCGATAAGCGGCAGGGTATACAGACCGGCCAACCGGAGCAAACGGCCGGTCGCTTCCGCGGGTTCGATTCCCGTCTCCAGGATCACACCGGCCGCGTCTCCGTAGAACAAGGCAAGCAGCAGGGTGAACGCCAGCCGGATCCCGGACGTGAGAAGGACACCCGGCACGAAAAGCCGGTTCCACGGGCCCATCCGGCGAAACAGCCGGACGGTCGTCTGCAGGATCGGATAGGCGTCCCGCCGCCGGCTCATGACTCGCCCTCCTGCGCCTGCAGCGCCACCAGCGAGGCATATGCCCCGCCGGCCGCCATCAGTTCGTCATGGGTTCCCTGCTCGACGATCCGGCCGTTCTGCATCATCAGGATACGGTCCGCGTGCCGGATCGAGGACAGACGATGCGCGACGGTCAGGATCGCCGGACGTTCCGGCAGCCGGGACAGCAACCGCAGGAGCGCGGCTTCGGACGGCCCGTCCAGCGCGCTTGCGGCTTCGTCGAGCAACAGCAGGGGAGCGCCGCGGTACAATGCCCGAGCAAGGGCGATGCGTTGCCTCTGACCGCCCGACAGGTGTGAACCGAGTTCTCCGACCGGAGTGTCCAGACCGCGCGGCAGGTCGTCGACAAAGGCCCCCAACCCAATGTCTGAGAGGATCCGGGTGGTTTTCGCGCGCCCTCCGTCCCCGGCGTCCGACCCGTCCGGATCCGCCGGAAGCGAACAGCGGACGTTGTCCAGGATCGAAGCGTCCAGCAGAAAAGGCTCCTGCGTGGCGTAGGCCATATGGGTGCGAAGCGCGGTCAGGTCCCAGGACGGCTCCGGACGGCCGAACATCTCCACGATACCGGTGTCCGCAGGGATCATCGCGGAGGCAAGGCGCAGTACGGTGGATTTTCCGCACCCGCTTTCCCCTGCCAGAGCGACGGTTTCACCCGCATGAAGGGTGAACGAGAGGTCCGAGAGTACGGGCGCGGCCGGGTCATAGGCGAATCCGACACGGTCAAACCGAAGGACCGGATTGCCGGAATCCGAAGGCACGCCCCCTCCCATATCCGACGGCATGGGCTGCCTCATGCCCGCAGGCATGAGCCGCCTCATGCCCTCAGGCATGAGGCACTCTCCGCCGGTCCGCTCCCGCGGCGCATCCCACAACTCCATGATCCGGCTTCCGGAGGCCGCCATGTGACGCAGCCCGGAGATCGTCTGGGTCAACGCTCCGAACTTCGGAAGCGCGTCTCCGGCGAGGAGGACAAACGCCGCCAAACCGCCGAACGTCAGCCGCTCCTGCACGACCATCGAGCCGCCGGCCACCAGCAGCACGAAAAAGGGCAGGGCGTGCGTCAGCAGCGAGAGCGGCTGCATCGCCGCCTCGATCCGGGTATAGCGCCGGACGGCCTCGACGTGCCGGCCCTGCGCGTCGTCCATCCGTGCGGCCATCCGGTTTTCGAGCCGGAAGGACTTGACGGTTTCAAACGCGGTGAAGGCGTCGCCTGCGGCCCGTCCGATGTCGCCGACCGACTTCTGCGCGGCGCGGGCATGGCGCTGGATCGGGCGCGCGCAGATCCACTGGATGCCCAGCAGAACCGGAACCACGCACAACATGACGAGCGACAGCCTGAAGTTTTCGATGAGCAGATAGACGACCAGCACCAGGAGCGTAATCACTTCGCACACGCCGAAGATCATTACAGGCCGCAGAGCGCTGGACAAGGTGCTCAGGTCGCTGTTGATCCGCGCCGACAGGTCGCCGCTGTGCTGCCGGTCCAGCCATCGGATCCGCGCCGCGCCGAGCGCCTCGACCGTCCGGTGTTTCATCACGGCGAGCGCGGGTTCGAGGTATTGTCCGCAGGCCGCGTCCTTGACCAGAATGACCAGCGCTTTGGCGACCTCCGCCGCCGCGACCGCACCCGCTGCCGCGGCAAGGGCCGTGAGCGCCGGGGACGCCGGTCCGCCGATACCGGACACGACCGCGTCGATCAGCCGGCCGGTCGCCCGCGCGGAGACGATCACCAGACCGTACTCCACGATCGTGGTCAGCGCGATCAACGCCAGGACAGGACGGTTGCCCACACTCCGGACGATGCGGCCGAGCGTGGAAAAAACGGGAGCGCGCTCCAGATTGGATGATTTGGTGAGACGCTCGAAATCTGCCATTCCAATATTATGTCACAACCGGATGAAAGAGCTTCAAGCCGAGGCAAAATCCGAACGATAGAGAAGACATGTGCAGAATATATGACCCTCCTCCGGAGAACCGGTACGATCCGGCGATCCGGGTGATCGGCACATTCTCCGTACGATCCGCGTCCGGCGGCGTCCTTCGGTTCCCGACACGGCGGACCCGGGATCTGTTGGCGTACCTGTTGTGTTTCCATGAGCGGCGGACGGGACGGGAGGAGATTCTGGCCCGCCTGTTTCCGGGACCGGATCCGGGGAAGGCGCACAACAATCTCTACGTGACGATGCACCGGCTGCGCGGCCTGCTGGCAGGGGCGGATATCATGGAGGGCGGACTGGTCTTCCGTACGGATGGAAGCCTGCAGATCGGCGACGGAATCTGTGACTATGTCGATCTCCGCCGGTTCATGCGTGCAAACGCCGTCATCCGCGACGATAACGCGGCCCGGGCACTGCAGCTTTCACGCGGAATCCGCGGAGGCCTCCTGGATGGGATCGATACCGGATGGGCGACCGAAACCAGACTGTGGTTCCTCAAGCAATGTGAGCGGCTGATGCTGCAGACCGCAGCCCACGAGACCGCACACGGACGTGTGCGGGAAGCCGAGGAAGTGCTGACCCTGCTGATGCGACTGGACGGTTACGCCGAACCCGCTTATCTGGCACTGATGGACCTGTACATGGAACGCGGCGACAACGAGGCTTTCCGCCGGATTTATACCTCGTATCGGCAGGTGATGGTTACCGAACTCGACCTGGCACCTGAGCCGAAGTACGCCTTCCATGCCGCCAGGGTCGGCATCATGGGCGGGTAGCGGTATCACAGGGCGCGCTTCTGCCCAGACCGCACTCGGCGCAGTACCGCACATGTGCCAGCCAGCCGTACAGTTGATGCCGGGGCGCCCGGTTCGAGGCGGGGTAGGGAAAGGTCAGGATCTCCAGGACCGCCAGCATGCATTCCGATGTCGGGGCCCGATCCGCCGGCTGCGTTATATCCGAGCCGGCGGTAATAGTTCCCGCACCGGTACCGCACCGCCTGCCGAACTTGCAGACCGCGGCGCGCAGCCGACGGCAGCGTTCGCGGAGATCGCCGGGATCCTCATTCCGGTCCAGCAAGTCGATCAACGCTTCGGCTTCCCTGTCGATGATTTCCAGTGCGGCCCTGCATTCACGACTGCCCATATATTCCATCCAAACCAAAAAATCTCCGATCTGGCTGTGCCATCCTTTCGGAACGAACCTTATTGTATGATGTACCTGTTTCATTATGTCATAACCACGCCGCGTTGATACGCAGAAAGACCTGCCGATGAACAGGATCACGGTTTTGATGGAAAACACGGTGCGCCGGCGGGGACTCGTCGCGGAGCACGGATTGTCCTTGTGGGTGGAGTGCGAAGACGGTCCGATCCTGTTCGATGCCGGACAGACCGCAGCGTGGCGGCAGAATGCGGAGCGCCTCGGAATCGATGTGTCCGCCGCCCGCGCGGTGGTGCTGAGCCACGGACATTATGACCATGGCGGAGGAATCCCTGAGTTTCCGTTTGGCCAGAGGGGTGTTCCGTTATATGTCCATCCCAAGGCATTCCTCCCCCGATATGCGCGCTCGGCGCCGGATCGTCCGGCAACGGTACCGATCGGGCTGGAATGGAGGGTGGAACAGATCGAGGCGAAGGGCGGACACATCGTGATGAACGAGGGAACAACCGGAATCGGCCGTCAGGCGTATGTGCTGGCCGATATCCCGCGCGTGACGCCGTACGAACCCGCTCCATGGGAGTTCGAGTCGGAGGGAGCGGACGGCTTGCGCCGGCCGGACCGCATCGACGACGAACAGTTGCTGGTGCTGGATCTGCCCGACGGACTCGCCGTGATCCTCGGGTGCAGCCACCCGGGCTTGGTCAATTGCCTGCTTCGGGTGATGGACGCGTTTCCCGGACGCCGTATTGCCGCCTTGATCGGGGGAACCCACCTGGAAAAGGCGGACGGGGACCGGCTGCGGGAGACGGCTTCGTTCCTGGACGGGATCGACATCCCGATCCTCGCACCGCTTCACTGCACCGGCGCCCGCACGCAATGCGGGCTGTTCCACGCGTTGGGCGAACGGGTCCGGTGGTACGGGACCGGCGACCGGCTGGACCTGTGAACCGTTTGCGGGCACCCGGTCATCCGATCACCAGACGACGGGTCGCCACCGCGTCTATGAACGCACTGTCGTGCTCGACCAGCAGCATCGTCGGCGAACACTCGAGGATGAGTTCCTCGACTTGTCCGCGCGACAGGATGTCGATATA